>NZ_JARFTR010000060.1 GCF_029167235.1 Kamptonema sp. UHCC 0994
CGGCGTTACGGATAGAAACTAGGCGGTTGAAACCGCTTCTACACACACAAAACCCGCCTGCGCGGGTTTAGAAAGGTCTGATTTTCCTTTAGTCCGCGTAGGCGGACTTTGTTTGTGTAGCCGCGAATTCTATTCGCCAGGCTTTAAGTAATTCCTACAAAAAAGAGCTACTATTAAGAGCAGTTGGATTCACATTATAAACCACTCCTAAGTAATCATTCCCCGATTTAATTGCCGTTGATACTACAGCACTCACCCCATCTAAGATAACATTAACTGACTCAAAGGTAAGTTGACTGAAGGTGACATCAATTAACTTGATTTTATCATCAGAGGTGAAGTCGGTAATCACATCAGTTTGAGATAGATTACTAGCAGTATATTGTAACACAAAGTTATCATTTCCTGCACCACCTTTGAGAACATCGAAACCTCGATCTCCCCATAACACATCATTCCCATTCCCACCAATTAAGACATCATTTTCCTTACCACCCCGTAACAGATCATTACCCTCACCACCAGTGAGAATATCGTTGTCATTATTTCCACTCAATAAGTCATCACCATTACCACCAAACAATTGATCCGATTCTTTCCCCCCAAACAATTGATCGTCACCTTTAACGCCATCAATGATATCAGCACCTTGGTTGCCATAAATCGTATCATTCTCGTCACTTCCCATCAAGTTATCATTACCTGATAACGCGAATATAGGTTTGCCAAAGGCTGATAGTGGGATACTGGTGTCATCATTATCCGTCAGTAGATATTGGTTATCTACCACTTGATTTTGCGGGTAATTACTTCGTTCACCGCGACCGATTTTACCGACTAGGGGCGTGTTAATTTCTACTGTTGTGGGTGTTACCGATGGTGTTACCGATGGTGTTACCGATGGTGATGGTGTTACCGATGGTGTTAGCGATGGTGATGGTGTTACCGATGGTAATGGTGTTACCGATGGTGTTACCGATGGTGTTGGTGTTACCGATGGTGTTACCGATGGTGTTGGTGTTACCGATGGTGTTACCGATGGTGTTGGTGTATTGACACTAACTTGGAAGACATCACTGGTTGAGACTTTCCCATCTGAAGCACTCACTTTTACCTTTAAGTTCCCCACATCCCCCGTTGCGGGTGTTCCACTAAGAGCCTGAGTCGTGGGGTCAAAGGTTAACCAACTGGGTAAAGTGGTTCCGTCTTCTTTCGTTGCTGTGTAAGTTAATGGGTCATTTTCAGCATCGGTAAATGTACCCGCCGGTACTGTATATTTAAACGCTGTGTTGACCGTAGCGGATTGATCCGTAATCGCACTGGCAACGATGGGAGCGGTGTTGAGTTTATCAGAAACTGTCAAGAGGAAGGTATTGCTAGTAGCAACTTTCCCATCTGAGGCACTTACTTTGACTTGTAAGTTCCCGATATTCCCTGTCGCAGGCGTTCCACTCAATGTGCCTGTTATTGCATTAAATGTTAACCAGGTGGGTAAAGCAGTTCCGTCTTCTTTCGTCACGGTGTAAGTTAACGGGTCATTTTCAGCATCGGTAAATGTACCTGCTGGTATTGTGTAATTAAACGCCGTGTTCACCGCAGCAGATTGACCCGTAATCGCACTGGCAACGATGGGAGCGGTGTTGAGTTTATCAGCAATCGTCAAAATGAAAGTATTGCTAATAGTAGCTTTCCCATCTGACGCACTCACTTTGACTTGTAAGTTACCGATATCTGCCGTCGCAGGTGTGCCACCAAAGATGCCTGTCGCGGCATTAAATGTTAACCAAGTCGGTAAAGCGGTTCCGTCTTCCTTTGTCGCGGTGTAAGTTAACGGATCATTTTCAGCATCGGTAAATGTACCCGCTGGTACTGTATAAGTAAATGCTGTGTTAAGCGTAGCTGATTGATTCGTAATTGCAGTGGCTACAACCGGAACAGTATTTGGTTTATCAGCAATCGTCAAAATGAAAGTATTGCTAGTAGCAGCTTTCCCATCAGACGCACTGACTTTTACCTTTAAATTACCCACATCTGCCGTTGCAGGTGTGCCACCAAAGATGCCTGTCGCGGCATTAAATGTTAACCAAGTCGGTAAAGCGGTTCCATCTTCCTTTGTCGCGGTGTAAGTTAACGGATCATTTTCAGCATCGGTAAATGTACCCGCTGGTACTGTATAAGTAAATGCTGTGTTAAGCGTAGCTGATTGATCCGTCATTGCAGTAGCGACAACTGGAGCGGTATTTTTAGTGAAGGTAACTTGGTTATCTGTACTGGTACTGGCTGCTGTGTTAGGATTCCCAGCTATATCCATAACCGCATTGGCATTAATACTAGCGATCGCAGTACCCGCTTGAGTCATGCCACTAACTGCCACATTGTAAGATGTACCACCTCCTGTCACCGTAGCGGTGGTAGCTCCGGCCGTTCCACTGAGGATGACCTTCGTATTATCAAACCCCGTCACCGGTTCACTAAATTCAACGGTGTAGTTAATCAGGGTATTTGCCGTTGGGTCGGCTTGACTACTCCCTTGGTTAATCGTGACAGTGGGGGCTACACCATCAATGACAAGAGCTTTACTCCCCCCAAGAGATGCGGCTGCACCCAAGGTAGGAAGGGTTAAATCAGCATCGATTCCCTCACTATCTTTAATCGTGCCGCCGGTGAGGGAGTTAGTTGCCAGGTATTCTAGGTCAGAACTCTCATCTCCAGTTTGCACCGTATATGTGAAGGTGAGGGTATCAGTGGTGCTACCACTTACCAAAGTAGCAAATTGATTGGTTGTACCGGTTTTCAGTTGCAGTTGAGGAGTTCCTGTAACGGTTACAGGTTCGTCAAATTTTACTGTAATGCTGATGTCTTGGCCGACTTTGTAGAGTCCATCGGCGGTGGTAGAGGAGACTTGGGTGATGATGGCAGGGGAGAGTCCCCACAACTCATTACCATTGGTGGGGTCATTGGCAGTGAAATACAACTTACCATTCACGTCCCTGAAGTTCTGAGGGGATGAACTATTACCCCCTAACAATAGGTCTTTGACCAAGACGGTGCCGGCGGCTGTCCCATCACTTTTCCACAACTCTTGACCATTGGTGCCGTCATTGGCATTGAAATACAAGGTGCCATTTACGTTCGTGAGGTTCTGAGGGCTTGAACTATTACCCCCTAACCATAGGTCTTTGACCAAGACGGTGCCGGCGGCTGTCCCATCACTTTTCCACAACTCATTACCATTGGTGCCGTCATTGGCACGGAAATACAAGGTGCCATTTACGTTCGTGAGGTTCTGAGGGCTTGAACTATTACCCCCTAACCATAGGTCTTTGACCAAGACGGTGCCGGCGGCTGTCCCATCACTTTTCCACAACTCTTGACCATTGGTGGGGTCATAGGCTTGGAAATACAAGGTGCCATTTACGTTCGTGAGGTTCTGAGGGAATGAACCATTACCCCCTAACCATAGGTCTTTGACCAAGACGGTGCCGGCGGCTGTCCCATCACTTTTCCACAACTCTTGACCATTGGTGCCGTCATCGGCACGGAAATACAACGTGCCGTTCACGTTCGTGAGGTTCTGAGGGAATGAACTATTACCCCCTGAGTAGATGTCTTTGACCAAGACGGTACCGGCGGCTGTCCCATCACTTTTCCACAACTCTTGACCATTGGTGCCGTCATCGGCATTGAAATACAACGTGCCGTTCACGTTCGTGAGGTTCTGAAGGTTTGAACCAAAAGTCCCTGGGTAGATGTCTTTGACCAAGACGGTGCCGGCGGCTGTCCCATCACTTTTCCACAACTCATTACCATTGGTGCCGTCATTGGCTTGGAAATACAACGTGCCGTTCACGTTCGTGAGGTTCTGAGGGTTTGAACCATTACCCCCTGAGTAGATGTCTTTGACCAAGACGGTGCCGGCGGCTGTCCCATCACTTTTCCACAACTCATTACCATTGGTGCCGTCATTGGCATTGAAATACAACGTGCCGTTCACGTTCGTGAGGTTCTGAAGGTTTGAACCAAAAGTCCCTGGGTAGATGTCTTTGACCAAGACGGTGCCGGCGGCTGTCCCATCACTTTTCCACAACTCATTACCATTGGTGCCGTCATTGGCATTGAAATACAACGTGCCGTTCACGTTCGTGAGGTTGGAAGAGAATGAACCATTAGCCCCTGGGTTGATGTCTTTCAATACCTTGTAACCTAACAAGCCAGAGTAAGTCGCCAAGGCTTGGGTACTGAAGGGAGTTAGCGAGTCAGGGAAAAAAGAGTCTCCAGGGTACTGATAAGTGAGTGACCAGGTGCCGCCTTTTGCCGCATTCCCGGTGGGGTTGGGATTCGCGCTGATAGCTGCACCCGTGATTAGGTGTAATTTTTCTATAAATTCTGCCCCCGCGTCTCCCGCTGCGACGGAGCACCCATAGAGGAGGATGGCGCTTCCTGTCGTTCCCCACTGTTGTAATTGGTGGGCGTATAGGCTCAGAGTATCCAGACTTAGTTGAGCATTACCTAGATAGAGGATACCCGGAGCACCGTGAGAAAGGATATGTATCGCCTCAATTTCTGTTTGACCCGCGAGGACTTTAGTAATTTGCTCAATCCCGCTCGCATTTTCATTTAAAACGACAATCTCAGTGCGATCAATGTTTTGAATCAGGCTTTGATAATCTTGTACAGAGGAATCTACGAAAATGATGTGCTTATTCATTATGGACAAATTGATAATTGTTGCTTGTTCTTACGAGATGAATATTTATGCACCATAAATTAAACCCTTGGGGGATATCCTGACCGCCTGAAACTGGGGGTTTTGCCGTAGTAATGCAGCTAGTAAAGTAGAGTCTGATTGGGGCAGTCCAGAACTTAAATGGACTTTCGGGGATATTTTGTTGCTTGATACGTTCCCATACCCAGACTATATCACACTTTTGACAGATGACAAGAATTGTAGTTTGTTTTTTGTGTAAACTTACGGTGGAATGTAAGACAATCTTTAATAATACTTTACATAAAATTGGCAATTTTTATGGTATTAGCTAAGTGCATTTACCCATTAGCTCTTCATTAAAGTGAGAGGCGTTCTGCGGTAATCTAGGTGTAGATATTTCTCCTAATTTTGCTTCTAATTCCCAGTCGCCGCCTAGTGCCATCTATGCCTGATATCAAGCTTTGATAATCTTATACAGAGTTGTCAACAAAGATAATTTGCTTAGCGCATAGGCGTAGCCAGCCGCAGGCATCGTCCCTAACGGAACCCTTATTTCAGTCCATGCCAAAGCCTCAAAATCAGACCTGGGAATGTGTACGTACCCTCACGGGACACGCGCAAGGAATCAGGGCGATCGCCATCAGCCCCGACGGAAAAACCCTAGCCAGCAGCAGCGATGACAAAACCGTAAAACTGTGGGATCTCAAAACCGGACAGGAGAGCACCCTCAACCCCGAACCAGACTTA
The DNA here is from genome assembly GCF_029167235.1 of Kamptonema sp. UHCC 0994. Taxonomy (GTDB): domain Bacteria; phylum Cyanobacteriota; class Cyanobacteriia; order Cyanobacteriales; family Microcoleaceae; genus Kamptonema. The sequence goes on from NZ_JARFTR010000060.1 coordinate 5,456, forward strand.
GTTTTTTCCTTTTATCCCCTCGCCTTCAGCCCAGATAGCCAAACTCTCGCCAGTGGTGGCGACGAACTGATTGACTTATGGGATGTAGCCACCAATCAAAAGCTAGACATCAAAAGCGGTTTTTCCGTCCCAGTTTGTTCAATTGCTTTAAGTCCCAACGGCCTCATTCTCGCCGCTGGCAGTTCCGATGGCAGTATTGGACTGTGGGATTTAACCAACTGCAAGGCCTTCACTACCCTCAACGCTCATTCTTACCCAGTTTGGTCTGTTGCTTTCAGTCCCGACGGCAAAACCTTAGCTAGCGGTAGCGGCGATGGCACTATTGGTCTATGGGACGTGAGTACCAACAAACCATTTGCTACCTTATTAGGTCATTCTTATCCAGTTTGGTCTGTCGCTTTCAGCCCAGATGGTAAGCTTCTTGCTAGTAGCAGTGGCGACAAAACTATAAAAATTTGGCAGCTAAGTATGGGCAGAGATTTTGCTGCCCTGATCGGTCATTCTGATTCAGTTGAATCCCTAGCTTTTAGCCCTCAAGGTGATACTTTAGTCAGCGGTAGTATAGATGGAACTGTAATGTTATGGCAGTTAAGTAGAGATTTAGAAGTAGGTGTAAAAATCTCTCCCGATCGCACTCTCACCGATCATTCGGATTCAGTTCGATCTGTAGCCTTTAGCCCTGATGGAAATATCATAGTTAGTGGCAGTAATGACGCGACAATTAAAATTTGGCAAAAAGTATAGAAGGGAAAAGAGGGGCTAGGGGCTAGGGGCTAGGGGCTAGGGAAGAAGGGGGAAAAGAGGGGCTAGGGGCTAGGGGCTAGGGGCTAGGGAAGAAGGGGGGAAGAGGGGCGATCGGATCGAGTTCTTTAAAAATATCAACTTCTAAAGGTTCCTAAGAATACCAAGTCATACAAGCGGACGGGCTATGCTTGCTTTGTCGTTCCAGAGACTAAACCAATTTCAGGGTATTTCTTATGAATAAAAAGCAAATCATTCCTGCTTTATTGGCAGCGCTAACCCTCTGTTGTCTAATAATCTTGCCAGTGATGGCTAACTCTCGATCGCAGTCGGCCCCAATTATTGCTCAATCTCCTGCACCCGCACCATCCCCCCGCTTACCTAACCGCAGCTTACCCAATGTTGTGATTCTGGCGACTGGGGGAACGATCGCGGGAACAGGTGCAACTTCTACTACAACCGCAGGCTATCAAGCTGCAAAATTGCCCGTTGAAAGCCTGATCTCAGCCGTACCAGAGATGCAAAATATTGCTAATGTTACGGGTGAACAAGTGCTGCAAATTGCTAGCGAAAACATGACTAACGAAGGTTTGCTGAAAATTGCAAAGCGCGTCAATGAGCTTCTAGCAAAGCCTGATGTCAATGGGGTTGTAATTACTCACGGGACGGATACGCTTGAAGAAACTGCCTATTTTCTCAACCTAGTAACCAAGAGTACAAAGCCTGTGGTAGTAGTGGGAGCGATGCGACCAGCAACAGCTCTCAGTGCTGATGGGCCTCTAAATTTGTATAATGCGGTGGCGATCGCACGTAGTCCTGAAGCAGTAGGTAAAGGTGTATTTGTCAGCCTCAATGACCAAATTTCGGCGGCGCGTGAGGTGACGAAAACAAACACAACTAGCCTCAACACCTTTCAAGCCCATGACATGGGCTATTTAGGCTATGTTGAATTAGGCAAACCCTACTTTTACAGAATGCCGATTCGCAAGCATACGGTGGCTACTCCCTTTGAAGTTAGCACGCTGACTGCACTGCCTCAAGTTGATATCATTTATGGGTATGGCAACAACCGCCCCGCCATGCTCAATGCTGCGATCGCCGATGGTGCAAAAGGTATTGTCTATGCGGGGGTTGGGGATGGCAGTATTTCTGTACAGTTAGAGGAATCTGCGATCGCAGCCAGCAAAAAAGGGATTGCGATCGCACGTAGTTCCCGCACAGGTTCAGGCCGAGTGGTGCGAAATGGAGAAGAGAAAGATGATGAAAACGGTTTCATTGTTGCAGATAATTTAACTCCTCAAAAAGCCCGCCTCCTCTTAATGTTAGGTTTGACGATTACAAACGATCCACAAAAACTTCAGGAAATGTTCTACACTTATTAGACTCATTAGAAGGAAGAAGCCTTCTTACTTCTTCCTTCTTCCTTCTTCCTTCTGCCTTCTTCCTTCTTCCTTCTGCCTTCTGCCTTCTGCCTTCATCATGTCTATTAATACTGATTTAATTGCTCAATCTGCACCTCCAAGCCAAAACTTATATGATTTCGCAGTTATTGGCGGAGGAATTGTCGGACTTTCTACGGCAATGGCCTTAAGTCGCAATTACCAGGATCTCCGAATTTTAGTTTTAGAAAAAGAGTCTAATTGGGCTCCCCACCAAACAGGACATAACAGCGGAGTAATTCACTCTGGAATTTACTACAAACCGGGAAGTTTAAAAGCAAAATTCAGCCGCGATGGCAATATATCTTTAGTAGAATTCTGTCAACAGCATGGTATTGATTACGAAATTTGTGGTAAAATAATTGTCGCCACAGAAGCAGAAGAAATACCATTATTAGAAAACCTTTATCAGCGAGGTTTAGAAAATGGATTAAAGGTTGAAAAAATCTCTAGGGAAGAAGTCAAGGAAATAGAGCCTCACGTGAGTTGTTTAGCCGCTATTCGCGTTCCAAGTACAGGAATTATCAACTACAAGCAAGTTTGCCAAAAATATGCAGAATTAGTTAAATCGGGAGGAGGTGAATTACATCTAAATACCAAGGTTGAGAAAATTATTACTAGCAATAGCAATCACATTCTCGAAACTAATCAAGGTTCTTTTCAGGCAAAATTTATAGTCAATTGTGCGGGACTTCAAAGCGATCGCGTTGCCAAACTCGGTCAAGTTAATCCTCAAATTCAGATTGTACCTTTTCGGGGAGAATACTACGAACTTATACCAGAAAAACGTTATCTAGTCAAGCACTTAATTTACCCAGTTCCCAATCCTAATTTTCCCTTTTTAGGAGTTCATTTTACGCGAATGATTGACGGGACTATTCACGCCGGGCCGAATGCTGTGCTGAGTTTGAAACGAGAAGGCTACCGAAAAACTGATATTGACTTACGCGATGCAGCGGAGGTTTTGACTTATCCCGGCTTCTGGAAATTGGCAGCAAAATATGCTGGAGTTGGCATTGAAGAGGTAATTCGCTCTTTTAGCAAAGCTGCTTTTGTCAGGAGTTTACAAAGGTTAATTCCTGAAGTACAAGCTCAAGATTTACTCCCCACCCATGCAGGTGTCCGCGCTCAAGCTTTAACAAATGATGGTAAATTAGTCGATGATTTCTTATTAGTTAAAGGAGAAAATGCGATTCATGTTTGTAATGCGCCTTCGCCGGCTGCTACTGCTTCCATAGCTATTGGAGAAGCTATCGCTGCTCAAATTACCAATTGGTAATTGTAACGCCGCCCTCTGGGCGGTAATTAAACCG
>NZ_JARFTR010000234.1 GCF_029167235.1 Kamptonema sp. UHCC 0994
AAGCAGAAGACGGTAGACGTGTTGGAGCTTTGTCTCGTGGGCTCGGAGATGTGTATAAGAGATAACTTTACCGCCAGGATGGCGGCGTTACGGATAGTTTTGCGTAAGTCCTGTTTGATTTAGTGATACAAGAGCAGACGTTGCCAGCAGATTTGGGATTGCTTAGGATTGCTAAGTTTATTATATCAATCCATCTCAATCCCAAATCTTACGATTTATTACCGATCGACTGAGCCCATAATCACGTCGATGCTGCCCAAAATTGCTACAACATCAGCCACCTTTACACCACGAAGGATGTGAGGCAATATCTGCAAATTATTGAAATCCGCAGCCCGAATCTTCCAGCGCCAAGGAAACACATTATCCTCGCCAATAATGTAAATTCCTAGTTCACCTTTGCCACTTTCAACGCGGACATAGTGTTCGCCTTTAGGAATCTTAAAAGTAGGAGCAACTTTTTTACCGATAAACTGGTAGTCAAAAGCATTCCACTCAGATTTTGGCCCTCCTTCCAGTCGCTTTGCTTCCAGATTCTCATAGGGGCCGCCAGGGAGTCCTTTTAGCGCTTGGCGGATAATTTTCACCGACTCGCGCATCTCGCGAATTCGCACCAAATATCGGGCTAGACAATCTCCCGCACTCTCCCACTGCACTTCCCAGTCAAAATCGTCATAACATTCATAATGGTCAACCTTTCGCAAGTCCCACTTCACGCCAGAAGCCCGCAACATGGGGCCCGACAGTCCCCAGTTAATCGCTTCTTGGCGGGAAATCGTGCCGAGTCCTTCAATTCTGCGCCGGAAGATGGGATTATTGGTAATCAGGCGTTCGTACTCGTCAACCTTCGGCCAGAAGTAATCGCAGAAGTCTTCGCATTTGTCTACCCAACCGTAGGGCAAATCTGCCGCCACGCCGCCAATGCGAAAATAGTTATTGTTAACCATGCGATAACCGGTAGCTGCTTCCCATAGGTCTAAAATGGGTTCGCGATCGCGCATAGTATAGAAAAAAGGAGTTTGCGCCCCCACATCTGCCAAAAATGGCCCTAACCACAACAGATGATTGGCAATCCGGTTCAACTCCAGCATGATTACGCGGATATAGCTAGCGCGTTTGGGCACCTTAATATCAGCCAATTTTTCCGGCGCGTTGACAGTCACGGCCTCATTAAACATACCCGCTGCATAGTCCCAACGGCTGACGTATGGCACGTACATCACATTCGTGCGACTTTCAGCGATTTTTTCCATTCCCCGATGCAGGTAGCCCATAACTGGCTCACAGTCAACCACATCTTCCCCATCCAGGGTGACAATTAACCTCAGTACCCCGTGCATGGAGGGATGGTGCGGCCCCATATTGAGTACCATCGGTTCGGTTCTGGTTTCAATTCTTGTCATAATTAGTAATTGTTGACTGTTAACTGTTAACTGTTAACTGTTAACTGTTAACTGTTAACTGTTGTTGATTTTTGTTTCGCCTGTCTAGCATTATGAAGGAGATTGAGTTGTCTGAGAAGGAGGTCGTAGCATCAAAAGTTGAGAGCGGCGTTTATCACATCCCGGTTTTAGGCCCGCAGTTAATTGAGGGTCTGGCTGTGCGTGCGGGGGGACGCTATCTGGATGCAACAGTGGGTGGTGGTGGTCATACCCGTTTAATTTTAGCTGCTGCACCCGATGTTACTATAGTTGCGATCGACCAAGACCTGGACGCGATCGCCTTCTGTAAACAGCAACTTACCGAATATTTAGCCCCAAATTGCTCCCAGATCGAATTTTGGCACGGAAACTTTGCCCGCTATCCAGCAAAAGAGTCAACATTTGACGGTATAATAGCAGACTTGGGCGTAAGTTCAGCTCAACTGGATGCTCCAGAACGCGGCTTTAGCTTTCGCCATCAAGCTAATTTGGATATGCGTATGAACCAGCAACAATCGCTGACAGCAGCAGAGATCGTGAATCACTGGGAAGAAGTTAAACTTGCAGATATATTTTATACCTACGGAGAAGAGAGGTTATCGCGGCGGATAGCTAGGCGGATCGTTAGCGATCGCCCATTCCAAACAACAACAGAACTGGCAGAAGCGATCGCCCGTTGTGTACCACCCAAATACCGCTACGGTCGCATACATCCAGCCACTCGCACCTTTCAAGCCTTAAGGATCGCCGTCAACTCCGAGCTCACCGCCGTAGAAACTTTTCTCAAGCAAGCACCCCAGTGGTTAAAACCTAGTGGGAAAATTGGAATAATCAGCTTTCACAGTTTAGAAGACCGACTGGCAAAGCACGAGCTCAAAGGCTCGCCCCTTTTGCAAGTATTGACAAAAAAGCCGATCCAACCCTCAATTGAAGAAGTAGCTACAAATCCCCGCGCTCGGTCTGCTAAGCTCAGACTGGCAGAACGATTAATCTAGTAAGCAACCCCGGTCTTAACATAAACGGGACTTAAGCCAATAGGCAACGTATTATTCGGATGTATCTTAGCCAATTAAACCTGATAAATTCGTCTGAAGGTAGAGGATTCTATGAGTCAGGGAGATAGGAGCAAGCTCAAACTGATGGTAGTCGATGACGAGCCTGACAACCTAGATTTGCTGTACCGGACGTTTCGACGCGACTTTCAAGTTTACAAAGCAGATAGTGCCCTCAGCGCTCTACAAGTTCTTGACGAGCAGGGCGAAATGGCAGTGATCATTTCTGACCAGCGGATGCCAGAAATGAACGGTACTGAGTTTTTGGGCAAAACTGTCGAGCGCTTTCCCGATACGATTCGGATTCTCCTTACAGGGTACACCGATGTAGAAGACTTGGTGGAAGCGATTAACGCCGGCCAGGTTTTCAAGTACATTACCAAACCCTGGAATCCTGAAGAACTGAAATCCGTTATCAATCAAGCCTCGGAAACCTACAAATACTATAAGCAACGCAGCCTAGCACTCCGCAGAGCCCTGCGGCGAGAATCCCTATTTAATGAGGTGATGAGCGCCATTCGAGGTTCGCTAGACTACTCCAGTATGCTCCAAACTATTGTCCAAACTGTAGGGCAGACTTTTGAAGCAGCTTACTGTATGCTGCGGCCGGTAGACGGCGGAACTCTGTTAGCTTCCTCCTTCTCTTACCAAGCTGAAACCACGAAAAACACCAGTTTTGACCTCAGTGAAGACTTGCTTCGTCAGGTGGTAGAAAGCCGCAAAACTCAACTACACCAAAGCAGCGAGAATAACCCCAGCAGCCTCCAGGTGGTAGTACCCTTGACCTACCAGCAGGAAATGCTAGCGGCCCTTGCTCTCTGTCAAGAAGGTTCTACTAATACTTGGTCAGCCGAAGATATTCAGTTGATCGAAGGCGTAGCGGAGCAAGCAGCACTAGCTCTTTCTCAAGCTAAACTCTACCAGCGCACTCTCGACTTAGCTCAGCAGATGCGTAACGAGTTAGAAGTAGCTCGTCAAATCCAAACTAACCTGCTCCGCCAAAGTTGGCCAGACTTTGAAACTGTCAAAGTGCAAGCTTGTTGCTTTCCTGCTCGCGAAGTTGGAGGAGATTTTTTTGAAGTCTACGTCCATTCCCAGGGGGATATTTGGATAGCAGTTGGGGATGTCTCCGGCAAAGGCGTACCAGCAGCTTTGTTTATGGTGAGCGCGATTTCTGTCATGCGACGAGAACTCTCTCAAGAGACTTCCCCAGATCCCTATCATGTCATGGAGAACATCAACAGCAGTATGTCAGATGACCTGATTGGCAACAACCACTTTATTACAATGGTAGTGGCTCGTTATACACCATCAACGGGACATTTGGCTTATGCTAATGCCGGACATATCTATCCCCTTGTCTGGTCTCACCCGGAGATGGTGGCTCAAGCAGCCAGTGGTGTCGAGACGGTAGAACCGAATTTCCTCAAGGCTCGTGGTATCCCCCTGGGCATACTGCCAGTCTGGAAAGGGAAAGCGGGTACTGTCGAACTCAAGTCAGGGGATGTATTCTTACTGACTAGCGACGGCATTACTGAAGCTACTGTTACTAATCAGGCTGAGGGTAGCGGCGAACAAACCCGTTCTATGCTCCAGCAAGAAGGTTTGTGGAAGCTCCTGGTTGAGGAGCAAGGCTCCTTAAGCTTGGACAATCTACTTGCTCGTATCCGAGCTGATAACCCAGTTCAGGAAGACGACCAAACCATACTTTCTCTGGAGGTTCTCTGAATCGGTTGCTAACTTCCGAACAGAATTCGGAGGCTTGAAAAAGGAAGAAAAACAAACTTCTTAATTCAGGACTAAAACAGTGTCGAGCCATTTAAACTGAACTGCCGGGGTGTGGTAGCCCACTAGATGTTAAGAATGTCTCCCTAGTTTTTAACCTCTCTGGCAGTCAGTGGCAAAGGGAAAAGTAGGTAATTTTTTTCTATACTCCCGTAAGGTTTTATGAAAACTGAGCTTCACGTGCCGAGCGACTTGAGATTTTTGACTATTGTCGAACACTGGTTGCTGAGTAGTTTGGAAGTTGAGCTAGGAGAGCACATCGATTGGCCCCGCCAATCGAATCGCTTGCGTTTGGTGCTGGCAGAAGCCTACTCGAACGTGATCCGCCACGCTCACAGAGACCAACCTAATTTACCTGTGTTGGTGCGATTGGAATTACAAGACCGCGATATTGCTTTAGAAATCTGGGATTACGGTAAAGGTTATGAGATGGATACTTATCTCCCACCACAGCCTGAAGCTAAACAGGAAAGCGGTTATGGCTGGTTAATTATGAGTAGGCTAATGGATCGGGTGGATTACTGCTTGCAGATAGATGGTCGCAATTGTCTGAAGTTGGAAGCGAGTTTACCAGAAAAATCTTAAGGGTTAACAGTTAACGGTTAACTGTTAACTGTTAACAGTTAACAGTTAACTGTTTTCCATATCTTATTTTTCAGGAAATGTCAAGTGCCTAAATCGGGAATTTAATCTTTAACAAGGATAAGTCAAATTTATTAAAGTCTTAAGAATCTTTTAATGCTGTATCAGTTAAAATCCTGTTAATACCTCTGAGTGACTAAATCAGCCTTGAGTTGAAACGCTCTCTGAAAATTTACTCAGACAAAATTTTAAAAAATATAATAATGTCAGTGAATATACGGACATGGCGGATATAATCAAGTTATTGGGGAATGTATTTAATGTGGTGACTTTTATGGGGCTATGGGTAATATGGGTACTTTGTTTAAGTTTACAACAATGGCAATGCTGGCACTTGCGATACCGTTAAGTACGCCGGGTATGGCGATCTCGGTCGCAGAAGTCGGTCATCAACACACCTCGAAGGGATCGACAGCAGTACATTCCGAGCTGTCGGCTTTTTTGAACTGTGCAAATTACGAACCAGATCCAAATGGGAATCCAAAAAGTGATGGCACTGGGACGCGCTAATCTTTGGAGATTTTGTAGTTCACTGATTCCTGATACTAGGTGATTTGCTCCAATTATCTAGTCGGACTAGGGTGTGGCTGCACCAATCTGGGTCTGAGAGGGGATAGTCGAGCCGATAGTGACCACCTCTACTTTCAATCCGAAAGGCTGCGCTTTTGAGAATTAAGTAACCGACATCTAGTAAGTTGTAAGTTTCTGCCCAAGTTCGCAAGTCTAAGTTATCTATATCGGGTAGAGAAAAATTAAGAGTTTGTCCCGGCTGTAAATTCAGTAGAGTTTGACTGATGGGAAGGGTCGCTAATAGTTCGCGCCAAATTTCAACTTGAGCGATCGCATCCTCTAAAGCCTTTTGCCCCCGGCAAATTCCAGCACTATGCCACATCAAAATAGGTAATTCTCTCCGTAACTCTTGTATTATAGCTTGCTGGTGAGGCCAATTTTCTAAATTTTCAATTGTAATGTTTGAAATATCGCCAAGAACAGCACCAAACTCCTCATTACTAATTCCCTCTAGCTCATTCCCTCTCCCCGTCTCCCCATCTCCCCATCTCCCCATCTCCCCCTCTTCCTTCAGATGTGCCATTTGTGCGCCAAAAACGAGACATTCCAGCAACGAATTGCTCGCTAACCGATTGGCACCATGAACACCCGTGCTTGCAGTTTCTCCCACCGCATACAAACCTGGAATTGAAGTACGGTTGAAACGATCGGCAACAATACCTCCCATCCAGTAATGTGCAGCAGGCGATACTGGTACAGGTTCTTGAAAGACATCAATGCCCCATTGAGCACAAACCTGGATGATGTTAGGAAACCTGTGGCGAATGCGTTCCGCTGGAATTGGGCGCAAATCGAGCCAGACGCGATCTTCTCCAGTATTCTGTAAGTGGCGGAAAATAGCACGGCTGACTACATCTCTGGGTGCAAGTTCCCCAGAAGGGTGATAGTCAAAAGTAAACCGATAGCCTTTGTCATCGACTAAGTGAGCACCTTCGCCCCGAACTGCTTCACTGATCAGAAAACGGGGAGCTCCAGCTTTAGTAAGGGCGGTGGGGTGAAACTGGAAAAATTCTAAATCACGCAGTAGAACACCTGTACGCCATGCGATCGCGACCCCATCCCCCGTACTCACCGTTGGGTTAGTAGTCTGAGAGAATATCTGTCCCCCGCCACCAGTTGCCAACACGACTGTTTCCGCCCGCACCCAGTTTACCTGAGAGCCACAAATTAGGCTAATGCCCTGACAGTGCTGAGTTTCAGGATTGAGCCACAGGCTCAAAGCAAAAGCAGGCGAGAGCAGAGTAATATTTTTCTGCTTCCGTACCAGTGCGGCTAAAGTGCCGACAACAGCCCTCCCAGTCGTGTCCGCAGCGTGGAGAACTCGCCGTCGGGAGTGGGCTGCTTCCAGTGTGAGAGCGAGATTTTCCCCGCTTCTGTCGAAAGAAACGCCCATTTTTACTAGGGACTCAACGCAGGTAGAGGCTTCTTCCGCCAAAAATTTGACTGCCTCGAAATCGCACAAACCTGCACCCGCAGACAAAGTATCTTCTACGTGCAGCTTAGGGGAATCGTCAGGGGCGATCGCGGCTGCGATCCCGCCCTGGGCCCAATCGCTAGCAGAAATCGGTAAGGCCTCTTTCCCGATTAAACCTACTTGGAAATGCTCTGGAAGACAAAGAGCCGCGTAGAGACCCGCAGCGCCTGCACCGACAACCAATACGTCGAAACGATCGGGTAGGTTGCCCTGCCAAGAAAAAGCGTCATTAGCCATTTAGCTATTATTGCTTAGTTATTAGTGTCTGTGAGCTACTGTCTGTTAACGTTCCAGTAAACAGGCAACGATTAACAGACAGTAGCTCACAGAGACAGGACTAATGACTATTGACAAATATCTATGACTTGTCTAGTCGTAAAGTCCGTTGTTCAGTCTGTTGTCGCCCTCAATGAAAACTGATTCAACATCAGTCACGGTAAAGTTACCCAGATTAGCTTGCAGCAGGTCTTTCTGAGCTTGAGTTATGCCCGGAATATCGAGTACCTTCTCAACTTTTTCGTAAGGAGCATTCTTAATAATTAATGCCGCCAGAGTTGGAAACATCCCTGGATATTGCCGGAAGTCTCGTACACCGCTGTTGTTCAAATCAAGTTTTTTGCCATATTCTGTGGCTAGCTTGTCGTCAGCGCGATTAGTTCTGGGTGTGACAGCCGCCAAGAAAGAGGATGAGGGCATGACAAAATTGCTTAAATCTGCGGCCAGAACATTCTGATGTCCCAGCCATCCCCAAGAACTCACTAACAAGGCGAATACTGCCAACAGGCGACCTAATTTTTTCATTTGTTTATTACTCCCACTTTTACACACAGTATTTCTTTAGAGAGTACCATTTCACCACGTCCAGTTTTTTATCGAAATTGTGTGTGGGGATTGGGAAGGAAGTAGGGTTTATGTATTGACAATTTTAGCAAGGTGTGAATTGTTGGGATTTGACTGACTAATGGCGATCGCTACAACACTTTGAGGCGATCGGCTCAAGGTTTCTGACCATTTAATACCTTAAGTAGAAGAGCCTATAGTAGAACGTAAAAGCTAGAAGATATAATAAGTATTTATACTCCGAATTTTACTTGGTTTCTAGCTTTTTTATCCTGAGAGAGTTGAGTACAAAACCCCACCGGCCCCATCAAGCAGCCTCCTTGATGGGTTGGGCAGAGCTGGGGAGGAGCCGATTCAATTCCGTTGAAAACTGGTGTAGAATCAGAGGGGCTGTTTGGCAACAATAAGGGGCTTTTGATGTCCAAAGTCTACAGCACGGCAGAACTTATTAAAATTTTAGAGGCAGAACGCCAAGCGTGCCTACATGGGCATCGTCTCAAACTGGCAGCAGTACCTTCGACTGGCAATCCTGTGATCGATCGCTTTCTTAAATCGGATGGCGTTCAAAAGTTTACGGCTTATCAAGATTTTAAAGCTGCCGTTCACCGATACCAGGAAGAACATCAAGTGTCTGGGATTGTCTGGCGGCAAATAACGCTCAAAGGTCATAGTCTCTGTTATCCCGCAGTGGACGATCAATTAATTGCTTTATCTAGTGATTTAAGGGTATTAAAACAAGCTAAAGCTTCGATACTGGAATTCTGGCAGCTAGTAATAGTTGAAATGGACTTGTATTTAAGCATCAACAGTGGTAAAGATTATCGACAAATTGGGCCGGAGGATGTAGGCGCGATCGTGCAACGGACTGAATGGGCTGCTATTTGGAAGTGGGAAAAGTTAGACTTCTTAGAAATGCTCTTGCAGTTAGGCTGGGGAAAGCCAGAGGAGGCTTATTATAAAAGAGGATGGCCCCTGTCTGGAAGCGAGTATATTCATGCAGTGAAACCGGGACAAAGACCAATTTGTTAATTTATTGTTTGTAGCGCCGCCCTCTGGGCGGTATCTTTACCGCCC
>NZ_JARFTR010000009.1 GCF_029167235.1 Kamptonema sp. UHCC 0994
CGAACTGGCAACTCACCACCGGGGGAATAAATCTCTACCCGTCCACTGGACACTGGAGCCAAGTCCAGTGGAAACCAAACCGATACTACAAAATGCAGCTTCCTGGCGTTGTGCAGCGGGAAGCTGCGCAGAGACCAAAACCCATACCAACCAAAGGTTTTAGAATTCTGCACTTTGTAGTATCACCGTAATTCAAACATCGAGGAGAAATTGTGGACAAAGGCATAGATAAGCAAGTACAGCTATTTACACAGGACTATGAAGATGGTGAAGCGATCGCGCAGCGCTACCTAAAAATCCTAGCCCGTCCTGCCTACCTCACCCGCAAACAATCATTCCACAAACGGGGTGGAAGTCACAGCAAATCCAAAGATACACACAACAGGAACGATGGGAGAACTCAAAGACTGGACGGGAGAAACAACCATGACTCAATGGACTGAATACCGCGTGAATATGGCCGAAGAACTAGAGCAACGCTGCATCGATCGGTGGGCCGAACTGTGGGAATTTAACGGCGGTGTCGAACCGAAATTCTGGTTTGGCGATCGAGTCAAATGCTGCGAGCGATCGGCAACCATCGTCGGTATGCAATGGCGAAGTGAGGAGCGGGCATCCATCGTCGTTCCTCTTCTTCAAGGATGGATTTACTCAGTAATCTTTTACCCCGAAGGTGGCAGCACTTGGTTTCACGAAACCAGCGTCAAAGCGATCGCTCAAATCGAAGGAGAACAATGCCAAGGTTTTTAGAAATTCGACTCATCGGACACCCCGACGACATAGAGGAATTCGTCAGAGCTCTCAGAACCGCCAACATACTCGGCTCAGACTCAGTTAACTATCCCACCAAGGACGATGGCAAAGTCCGACGCTACGTAGATGTCGTCATGCCCGGCAATCCATCCAGTTCGCGATCGCTCATCACCCTCCAGCTCACCGATGGCAAGTAAAACCTTACCTCCCCCCGGCCAACTCTCACTGTTCGACATCGGCAAATATGAACAAGTCTTACAGCACTACGACATTGAAGACGGCTACGAAGAGGATGAAAGTTGGCCGCCAAAACTTGTTAGCGAATCAATTGAGGAGTTTGTTAGCGAATCAAATTGGCCACCTGACCCGATAGATGATTCGCTAACAAATGATTCGCTAACAACCGCTCAACCCTGTGGAGTCGTCAACAAGTACCACGCTGGCGGCAGTGCTCGCGGCGGTGGCGAGTATTGGCGGTTTTCTTACCGAGTCGGTAAACGAGTCAAGCACGTACACATACCCGGTGGTCACAGCATGAGTTTGATGGCATCCAACAGGGCGGACGAGGTGAGGGATGCGATCGCCGCTGGAAGTTCCACCGCAGAGGTTCTAAAATTGATCGGTTCATGGACTAAAAAGAACAGATAAAATATGCCAATTCTCAACTTAAATCAAGACCAGCAAGTCATTTTTCCTATCCCCATTTCTGTCGTTTTAGGCGGTACAGGAGCGAGTGATGCGGCTACCGCTAGGGCTAATTTAGGCTTGGAATATGCGAGTAGAATCGGGGAGCCTACAATTTATGGTAGCGTCAATATTTCGGGGTCGAAGGCCGGCCTTGCTGGGATTTGCTTTCCCGACGCTTTAGGCGCACCAGTTTTTATGCAGCACAATTCATTTCTGATGAATGGAATGTGGTCAAATACAGTAGCAAACGCTTCGGGTGGTTGGTTGTGGTGGTATAAACAGGGCAAGTTCCAAGTGAATTCTCTCACCAATGCTAATGGGGAATACATAGCGCTAGACAAGAGTCTGGGCGCATTGCCGGGGTCTCCCTCCGAGAGTTATCCGGTTTTAAAAACCGATTTCTCCTACCTCTATTTTTCGGTAGGCGAACAATTCTCTTCCTACATAACAACTGCGGGGGGATATGTGAGCGTCAGCGACTTTTATCGAAAGGAAAACGTCGAAGAAGTAGACTATCAAGATATTTTAGAGAAAGTAAAATACTTGCCGGTTTGTAAATATAGTTTCAAAGGTTCCGATCCTAAAATTAAAAGTGTCGGTACTTTTGCTCAAGCCTTTTGGCTAGCATTTCAATTAGGTGGAGATTTAGATACGGAAGAGGATTTGCCGATACAACCCAATAAAATGCTTGCGGCTTCCGATGTAGCCGGGGTTTGCTTAGCAGAGATAAAGGGTCTTTTAGAAAGGATTGAATGGCTAGAGGCGCAAATAGAAAGCTTTCTGGTTGCAAATTCAGGCTGATAAAAATCCTTTAAATCTCTCTTTAGTAAATAGTTGGCAAATTAGTAATGCTTCGGCTGTGGAAACCTCGCTTGACGCACAACTGCAAGGGAGCGTACAAATTCCGTTGCAGGCTATTTCTGACGGTCTAGGGGGATGGCGTTACATCGGCCTGTCACCGCTGGGAGCACTGAGTTAATGGACACAATGCTCAGGCCTGAAGCTACTAAATCTTTCCAGTTGGAGCTCAACCAGGCCAGCGGTGCAACTATCACCGAAATAATTAATTTTGCGACGCTAAACGCAGCGCTAACACCGCCTAGCGGTTATGTTGCATCATCTTGTTCAGCTAACAGGATTATCACCCTACAAGCTCAATATCTTTTGCCTTCGATTACGGGCGTTAGTCCGCCTAACATTTACCCCGAAGATTCAGAGGCCGAAAAGCAGGCTAAATACAATGAAAGCTTAGCAATAGCCCCATCAAAGGGGTTGGCTTTGTATGTCGATTCTGGTGGTGGCTGGAAGCAGCGAAGCCAAATTCAATTACAAAATCATGGCAAAACTAGCGTCGGGGCGTGGAGTTTCAGGCCGCTATTAAATCCATTGTTAGATGATGGCTCTGGATTTTATGGCGCAACTGACAAAATCGGAGCATCAATAGTGAATGTTGGCAGTGGCACATTGGGAGCTGCTGACAAGATTGTAATTATTGGTTCGGCTCTGATAATTCCTAGTTTTGTTCAGGATGCGAACGCTGTCCCGTTTACAAATGCTGCGAATTTTAGCGTTAGTGTCGGCACATCCTCTCCAGTTCAAGTTTTAGCAGCTCGCACAGCGAGGAAAGAGTTGCGGCTAACAACTACTGGCAAAATTTGGTTTCGGTTTGGCAGTAGTAATGCTGGTGTTGCAGTCAATCAATGTGCATTTCTTGCGGCTGGCGGGGCTCTAAGCTATGAGAACGGTCGCCTTTCTTTTGAGGGTGAGAGAGGTGAATTAATTGCACGTTCTTATACTCAAGGGTTTGCTTTGTGGGCAATTGCTGAAGGGGCCGTCGCCACTGTTAGCGGGGAGGAATTTTGGTAAATGCCAAGTATCACAGATGTAATTATTCAAGGCAATAAAGCCTATAAAGATTATAAAACTGCCACAGGCAATCCTACGAATAAAGGTGACGGGAAAATCGGGCTTAGTGTTAGCGTCCCTAATGTTCCCGGAACAAGTATCTACACCGACATCAATACTAAAGATATTGAAGCATCAAGAGTTGGGATTAAAGGCGGAGAAGGTGGGAATGAGTCCATTTCAATAGGACGAGAGGGAATTAAAGCTGAATCTAGTACCAGTTTAGGGATTGGAGGTTCAACAGGTGTCAGCGTTAACGTACAAGGTAATGGTGATGTTAGCGCCAGTGCCAACACTAATGTTGCCACTCCTTTTGGTGACTTTAATATCTCTGTTGACATTGTAAAAGATGGATGCACTATTACCGTCACCAAAACTTTTACAAGTCCGGTAACAACGTTTTCTACTACTGAAATTTATACAGCACCTGGGTGTAAACCTAAAGAACCATCCCCTACTCCTACACCATCTCCGACTCCTACGCCTGGAAGTCCTAACACACCGGGAGGGCCGATCGATCCTAGTAGCCTACCACCTGGGTGTTCGATGTTGGTTGCGGCCCTAGAGTCAGAACACGCTGTTTCGTGCAAGTGGGCTTTTGGCAGGGGAGCGGGCACTTATGACGACAATGATGGAGAAGGCCCGTACACCATAGATGCAGAAACATCCGAGGTTCTCTTTGGAGAAGAAGGTGGGGGCTATTATTACATGAATTCCACAGGAATCTATTTAGAAAATGGCAGACGCTTTGACCCCATAGGTCTTGTTTTTTGCGGCTCCAAGAATGAAACTGCTCAATGTAGTAGCCCTTCACCTTCACCTTCACCTTCACCTTCACCTAAATGGAATCCCAAACCTATGCCTGATGATAAATGTTGTAGTGAATCTGTTTCAATGCTGCGTAAAATAATGAAAGTTTTAGCAGTCGAAGAAATTGAAAAAAACGGCATAAAAATCCCTAAAGAATTTCTGGCACCGGGAGGGAGCGGCCAACTAAAAGTTACCAACTATGCAGAACTACAGCTCAATCTATTTAGGACAGTTAACCGCTATGGAATTGATACTCCGATTGTAGTAAAAATCAAAGATGTTAACAAAGCAAAAGCAGGCGATCAGGGTGTTGAAATTCAACTCAATTCCCCGGCCGCCGCCATTCAGGCGTTAGTAGAATTAGCGATTGAAAATAAGGGGGATGCGGCGACTCGTCTACAGATTCAAGTCAGGCTAATCTATGCTGTTACCCGCACTCTAAAAATGGTAGCAGGCATCGGAGAAACGATTAGAGAAGTCGTTAGAATGCTAGGAAGTCCCTTCAAGTGGACTTCGATCCGACTACCGCTAGAATTTGATTTGTCCGCAGGGAAAGCTAAAAAAGAATCAGGAAAGGGGTTTGGGGGAAAGAAAGCAGCGCCAGAATCGGAGGATGGGCTAGCACCGGGGCTAGAAGCAAATGACGAGGACACAACAGAATCAATGCTGCCGGCAATACTAACTCCCTCCGATTACGCATTACCCGTACCTCGTTTTGTCCAAACGGAAGATGATTTGCAAGATTTGTTAATAAAAGCAATCCTATTATTAGGGAGTAAAAAATAATGGTTTTAGAAATTGCAGCGGGAACTTTTGCGTCGGCAATAGTTAAAGGCGTAATTAATAATGAATGGCTAGGGAACATCTCAGCGAAAGCTGTAAACTGGGTAAAAAAAGCAGGCAAAAACATCTTAAGTTACCTCAATCAAGTAAAAGGAGGAGCTTTCGATTGGGCTCAAAGTGATGCCTCGCTGATGGCAGGAATTAAAAGTGCAATTGAGGGTTTATACAATCCGTTGGGTGCAGCATTGGGCCGCTCTGTTGCTAGTGTGATTGTAGGCGGGGCTGTAAAAAATGTCCCAAAAGTACGAATTAATGTTCGCCAACTCGCCAACTTGATAGAAATTCACGATGGTAACGAAAGTGTAAAAGATGCTCTAATGGAGGCTGTAGCTAATGTGCGGCAATCTGTAAAAGCTGCTGGCCAAAGCATTCTTTTTAAAATGAGCTACATGAATATCAGAAAATATGCAGCCAAAGCATTAGGGAAAGAGGATGAATGGGGTAAGGAAGCGCCTAGCTTTACCTTTGCAGCCCAATTTGAAGAAGGCATAAAAATTATTATTCCTAATGAGAAAGGCGCGGACGTGGCTATTGAGGGTTTTGAGGAATTTTTTGATACATTGGGTGATTTACTCGGTGAGGAAGATGTTTATACGGAGTTTATTTAATTATGGCAAAGAAACCATCCTTAGAAAAAAAGAAGGAGAGAAAGCCCAAAACACCTGCTGAGGAGAAGAAGAATTTTAAAAATGATTTGGAGGCGCGGATAGATAGTTACCAAGAGGTAGCAGAAACCGATGGGTTTTTAAATAGACGAAATGTCCGCACAGCGCTAGGTGTGGGTGATTTGAGAAAATGGGCTAAAGAGTTTGAGCAAGGCTATGGAGGAACGGCGACGGAGCATCCGAAAAAACCTATCAATCCACAACTCCCCTATGAAGAATTTCAGGAGGAACGGCCAATAATTAAAAAAGTTAATAAGGAACAACCTCGACAACTTAAACCAGTAGGAAAACGTGATAAGAATGGAGGGAAGGGCAAAAAATGACGCTTGAATCATTCCGAATAGCTACCTACAAGAAAATGGCTGAAGAGGAAGCTAGCACGATTATTAATCAGCAGAAAGCTACAGATGATCCACTGCGAAATCAGCCGCTTTTTGATGTCTACGAACTGCTATTAAATCAATCCAATAAAGATGAGCGATTGTTTCTGAGTGGTTCAGAGCCATTTATCCCATTGCAGACCTCTTTACTAAAAGCTACTGAGTTGATAGTCGATTGGCGGGTAAATTGGTCTGAGGGTAATTTTAAGAAGTGGGCTAAGGCTTTTGAGGATGGGTTTATTGAGTTTCAAACTGATTCTAGCTCGGAGTTAAAAAAGCTTTGGACTAAGCAGCCTTGGCCAGGAATTGAGAAAGCTAATCGTCCTAAGATTGTTGAGATAAAGGTGCATGGGAATCGAAAAGCTCGACCAGATTTTAAGGTTGTGCAATTCTTCGAGAATCGACAGATTTTACAGGAATGGCTGATATTTTCCGGTAGTTATTCAGGGATTGCTGCTCAGATTATTAATTGGTGGAATCAGAAAGCTGGTGAGGGTGCTAACAGTGGTAAAAGCGATGTCATCAAGCGTTCAGGGCATCCAGAAGTTACGTTGTATTTCAGACAAGAAAGCGATTTTGAAAAGGGTTTTCAACCTGTACAGGGAAAAATTAGTTTTGATTTGATGGAATTAACTGATAACCCGTCAATGACTGGGAAAGGGAAGTTCAAGTTAATAACGGAGAAAGATATTAGCAATTTAGGTAAGAAAATCAGCAGTATTTTTAGGACAAAACCTCCCTACACATGGTCAAAGGGTAAAAAGCAAGTTGCCTACCATGACTGGGGGCAAGGGTACAATTTCCTGATTTATTGTTCGACTCACGAGGAAGGTGAAAGGCTGGCTAACGCTGTCCTTTCTATCCAGGGTCACAAGCTGGATGAAGCTTTCCTAAAACAAGGGGAAGCTAAGAGTCCAGAAAAGGCCTACCCGCCTCCCAAGGAAATAACGGTGATGGGGTACGCGATCGCAGGCTTTTGACAATATGGCTAGATATGGGGATATTAATCGGGCTGAGGAATTAAAGGCTGCTAAGGACAAGCTTGACCTTTGGTTAAAAATGAGCCGGGCTGAGAAACAGGCTGCCTTTGCTGCAACGCAAGCCGCAACTGGGAACAAACGCAGTAATGTCGGACGAACAACCGCATGGATTCAGCCATTTGGAGCGCCTGACAAGTTCTTTTATGAAACTTGGATTCCGGGCTCTCCTTCAGGAGATCCCACCGCCAAGGAAGAAAACGCAAATACTATCATCACAAAAGTTGCGAACGCTGTTAAGGCAGCCAATCTAGCAGCAATCGCAGAGCCAACTGGTGCAAATCTTATTATCGAAAAAGCGAGGAAAATTCAATTTGCAAAAGTGATTTACTCACAGGTTGGCGGGACTGTTAATGGCGTTGTCTCGCGCATCACTGGGATTCCTTACAGTTACAAAAAAACAGACAGTGTGAGTTCAAGCTTCGGGCAGGGTGTTACCGCCCCCGTACCCTCTGAGGGCACTGCTCAAGCTCAATTAAGGGTAGCGCTACTAGCTGCTGCTACTGGAAATGAGCGAGTTTCTTTCAAGCCACAGGGTAATGTCTCAATCAGAGCGGCAGCCGCGTAACCTATCACCATGACAAATTTTTTGCAATCTTCCAGCTCAGGGTTATGGCTTCCGGGCTATGAGCAAACTCTCGATCAGGATATCAATCTTGTTGATGATGTTGTTGATTTGCTCATGGTTGATGTTGGCGGTGATTGTACTGATTCAGAGTTTGATGGCATGATTCAGCTCAATCAAGCGGCTAGTGATTTTATTGACCAGAAGATTGACACTGGCACTTATCAAGATATTCTTGAGCATCATGGCATTGACCCTGAGTGGTGGATTGGTCGCGCTGAGTGGCTTTTAAGTTATGAGTTTGAGAGGGTTTAAATGGGGCTAGTTTTAGACCTGCAAAATCCTAATAATTGGGAGTCTCGGTGGGAGTTCAATGTTCAGGCTTCCGGTCAGGTGTTTCGGTCTAATGGCGAGGCCCTGTCTTGGGACCCGATTCCTGAACAAACTTGTCCTTTGTTGTTGCACAATCCATTTGTTGCTGTGTATTGTGAGTCAGCAACTAAGCGTAATAGTTGGCAATTTGGCGGCTATCTGGTTCAGAAGTTCTCGACGGGGTTAATTGTTGGTGGAAGTCCAAACGCCGTGACGACTAATGGTAGGAAGGTATTTTTTAACCGCTTACAATTACTGAGGCTTAACGACTATACCGCCGATTACTCGTTAAGCTTCAAGCCTCCTTTTTGGCATCGGGATATTAAACTGACGGTGTGGGAATATACTGCCGAAATTATCACAACGGTTGAAGCTGCCATTGAAGATATTAATGATGTCCAGATAGTTCTGAGTAACAAGCTCCAAAACATCGAAAGTAAGATTGATTTACTGCTTTAGGCAGAAGGATTGTTGATGAGTTAAATTAAGGTGGTTTCGTGGTGTCACAATCGGACGCTGCACTGGATTCTTTCGTCCTGGCTGACTTCTTTGCTGTATACGATTATTCAGCACTATGAAGCCGGCCGACTAGATTACGGGACAATTCTTTATTGTCTGATTCAGACCACTATTTTGTATCAAACTGTGGTGGAGCGGTTGTTTGACACGGATGTGCTTTATTCTCCTAAAGGTGTGGCTGGATACAGTAAATCTCAGGCTGAGTCTCTGTTGAGGGCTAGTTTGCCGCCATTGGAGGATGACTCGCGATCGCCTGACTAATTTACTGGGGATTCA
>NZ_JARFTR010000027.1 GCF_029167235.1 Kamptonema sp. UHCC 0994
GTAAAGAAACCGCCCAGAGGGCGGCGTTACGTAAATCGTGCTTAAGTTATAATCAAAATTAAACTCGGTTAATCAAGAGCCGTTAAGACCGAGGAAAGAGAGAGAAGAAAAAATGAATATTAGCTATCCTAGCCGTCAAAAGGAACTGCAAAAATTAGTCGAAAAATTAGGATTGCCCGATCGAAACCGCGTGAACTGGCAATTACTCGATTTGGCTTTAACTCACCCGACAGCATCAACTCAAGCCAATTACGAACAGCTAGAATTTATTGGCGATGCAGTTGTGCGACTAGCTGCTTCTGAGTTACTATTTGAAACGTATCCTGGCAGTTCTGTCGGCGAATTTGCGGCAATTCGTTCCTTGTTAGTGAGCGATCGCACTCTGGCACAAATCGCTGACAGCTATGGATTTGGTCGCTATTTAATCGTTTCTAGCAGCGCCGCCTGCGACAAAGCAGGGGAAGAGTCACGGTTAGCAGACGCTTTTGAAGCAGTGCTCGCCGCCCTCTACCTGAGCACAAACACTTTACAATTAATTCGCCCTTGGTTAGACCCTCATTTCCAACCACGCGCCGCTCAAATTCTTAGCGATCCCGCCCGCCAAAACTATAAAGCCGCTCTGCAAGAATGGACTCAAGGTCAGTACAAAATTTTGCCAGAATATAATGTTAAGGAAACAGGGCGAGTTCACGGAGGAGAAGAGCGTTTTACAGCCGAAGTATGGCTGCGAGGGGATTTACTTGGTGAAGGTAAAGGACGATCGATCAAAGCTGCTGAACAAGCAGCCGCGCAAGCAGCTTTTAATAAATTAAAAATCAACAATTAAGATTATAATTAATGAAAATTGGAATTGCTGTATTAGGTGCAGGTCACTGGGGAATTCACCTGATCCGCAACTTCCTAGAACATCCCCACAGTCAGATTTTAGCAGTCGTAGACCCGCAGCCAGAGCGCTTAGCTGTGGTGAGAAGTCTATTCAATTTGGATGCTAATGTAGTGCTGGCAACGGATTGGTCAGCATTGCAGAAATTGCCCGGATTAGAAGCAGTTGCGATCGCAACTCCAGCCTCAACCCACAGCACTCTCATCGCCGCCGCCCTTCACCAAGGCTACCACGTTCTCGCAGAAAAACCCCTCACCCTTAACCTCACCGAAGCCATAGAACTTTGTCAACTCGCAGAAAAACTGCAACGCCAACTCTTCGTCGATCATACCTACCTATTTCATCCCGCAATCGAAATAGGAAAAAACACCATCCAAGCGGGAAAATTAGGTAAATTGCGCTACGGTTACGCCCAACGAACCCATCTCGAACCCGTGCGAAATGACGTTGATGCTCTATGGGATTTAGCCATCCATGACATCGCCATTTTTAATACCTGGCTAGGACAAACTCCAAGTCAAGTCCAAGCAAATGGAACCGTTTTTATTAATAAAGAAAATACGGAGGTTGGAAAAACCATAAATTATCAATTACCAATTACCAATTACCAATTACCACTTTACGATTTAGTTTGGATCAAGTTAATTTACCCTGATGGCTTTCAAGCATTCATCCATCTTTGCTGGCTCAATCCTGACAGACAGAGGCGCTTAGGAATTGTCGGAAGTAAAGGTACATTGATTTTTGATGACCTTTCAACTAATGCGCCTCTGACGCTAAAACGTGGTTATTTAGAGTCGGATCGCGAGAATAGCTGCGGGATTACAGGTTCGTGGGATACGGTTAGCGATCGCAATTCAACTACAACTCAATCTTGGGAAATATTACCAGTAGAACCAGTAGAACCCCTCCAACAAGTTTGCGATCGCTTTCTAAATTGCGTCCAAAGTAACACACCATCTTCCATATCTTCTGGTTGGGTAGGTGTCGAATTAGTGCGAATCCTCAGCGCCCTCAGCGACTCCCTCAAACTCGACGGACAACTAATTACAATTTGCTAATTGGTAATTGGTAATTGCTAATTGGTAATTGTTAATTGGTAATTGCTAATTGCTAATTGCTAATTAATTCCACCCCTCACTTAATTGTGCCCCTATACTAACAACTAACAACTAATCACTAATAATCACAAAATCTTCCTTGATATAACCCCCAGGTAACTGTTTCGCAGGCAAAGCAATAGTTAAAGTAGTACCTTGATTTATACCAGCACTGTACAGCGAAATAGTCCCCGCCATCAACTGCATCAAATTACGTGAAATTGCCAACCCCAAACCATTACCACCATACTTGCGAGTAGTCGAACCATCAGCCATCACAAAAGGTTGAAACAACTTATCCTGCTGCTCTTGGTCAATCCCAATCCCCGTATCTTCAATAGTCACCACCACCCAATCTTTTGTACCAGTGACCTGAGCCATATTATACATTGCATTCCCATTATAACTAGCACCATTATTGAGCAGCACAGATTCAATTCGGATAGCAATAGTAATTGTGCCTGCATCCGTAAACTTAATTGCATTACTCAAAACATTCAGAAAAACCTGCTTAAGTTTATCCGGGTCAGCATAAACAATAATCTCCTCCTTCAGATCGGGTAAAATTAACTCCAGACCTTTGTGTTCAATTTCAACAAGCTGCAAATCTACCGCTTCTTTAATCACCTGCGTGAGATTGATAGTTTCCAGCATCATTGATAGCGTACCTGATTCAATTTTGGCAATATCCAAAATATCATTGATAATATTCAGCAAGTGAATTGCAGCATCATAAGCACGCTGGACAAACTCCATCTCCTCATCTCGGTCATCACAATCACCATCCCGGACAAATTGCAGAAAACCGATAATACCATTCAAAGGAGTTCTGAGTTCGTGAGAAATATTGCGTAAAAACTCATCTTTCAACTGATTAGCAACCTGCGCTTGTTTCGAGGCAACTTCCAACTCTTCCGCCCACGATCGCAGTCGCTCCACCATACTATCGATCGCCTCCGCTAACTGATCGAACTCCCTAATTTTCAAATTGTGAGGAACCATCTGCGGAGATTCCAAACTTTTGACAGTCAGCGCATAATCTCTAAGCTTCTCCAGAGGACGAGCTAGATCGCGAGATAAATATAGAGTTGCCATAATACTCGCCGCCACCAACCCCACAATCAGATTCAACAAAACCTGTTGAATTTCTTCCAAACCAGAGAGAGCATAATCTAAACGAGTAACCGCCAAAACTATCCACTTGCTCTTTTCCTGAGTCGCCATCGGACTAGGAACAGCAGCATATCCCGCCAGCAACTCCAGCCCATTTTTTTCAAAAGAAAACAGGTGTAAAAAAGCTTGTCCGCCTGCGATCGCTCTCCTAACAATACTTTTTAAGCGATCGGCATCAGCCTCCTGATCGATATTACGCCCCACACGGTCAATATTCGGGTGCGCCAAGATTGTCCCATCTTGGTCAATCACAACTGTATAACCAGCCAAAGAACCCTTGGGAGCGCTAGTTTGCACCGGCAAAGGCGACTGCAAACTCAAAACATAGCGCAATTGACGTGAATTCTTCTGCTGAACGTAAACCGGCGCACTTAAAACTAAACTAGCTTGAGTATTCTTGTTAGCCTGAACTGAATCTGGTGTATCAGTAGGGACAGCTAGAAACCCACCGTCACCTTGAGATTTCTGAGACTGTTGCTGCGGCGGCCACACCAGATTGATGTAAACGGCCTGATTATTGACAAGCAACTGCTGCTGCGACGGCCAAAAATTCTTCGGTAGCGATTGAATTGGTTGATTACCACAAGTGCTCGCTGCAACTTTACCCGTCTGCAAATTTGTCAATTGCAAACAATCTACCTGAGTCGGCAACCTCTGCCCCAACTGGTTGATAAAAGTTTGATAGACTTTGGGCGAGGAGGATTGTAACACAGAGCTTTCCGAAGCGGCCAGCAAATTTGACTTCAGGGATTTTACCCACTGTTCAATAGTTTCTGCTTTTCTCACCGCACTCTCAGTCAGATTTAGACGAGCAGTTTCCAGAAGCATTGAGCGAGCTTTTCTATAAGTCACATACTCCCCCACCAGCAAAACTGGTACGCTGAGCAGTAAAATTCGCGACAGCAAAATACGGCGAAAGGAGGATGGGCCGACGCTAACCATAGGACATCTTTAAAACTTAAGGTGCAACACCCAACAGCAACATCATCAAACAAACCAGATTGACCAAGCATCTTTCTAGGGTACTACTGTTGACCGGAGAAAATGGCTTGAGAACAACAGTTGACACAATTATAGAAGCCCGTGCAGCAGGATCTGTTATTCAAAAGTGTTCAATAACTGCACAGAGTGAAACAGTTTACACCAATAAATCAGCATCCTACAGGTGGGGTCAAAAACTCTAGATACATACGATCGCAGGTAAAGCGCGATCGCTTTTCGTAACCGGGCCTCTCGCTTGATACCCCGTCGGCATCCTACACTACTCGATTTCATTCGATATTGACGGAATTTAACTTTCAGCCTAGAGACTATCAGGCTTGCAGACTCTGGCTCGGAGATGTTTATTGGTGAATAATAGCTCTGATACGCCTACACTAGACTTGAAGCCGCTTCTGGCCCTGGTCTCTCTAGCTTAATCGATGGAAAGAACCTCTAGCAAATATATATACAGTTACAGTAACAATCGCCCTAGGTATCACCATGCTTATTTGGTATCTCCACTGCTAGAAATGCTTACTGTCGCTAAATCTACCAGCAACATCAAACCCCGCGTTTTGGATCTCGGTTGCGGGAACGGCAGTCTCAGCCATGTTATTGCTCAGCAAGGTTATGAAGTTGTCGGAGTAGACAATTCGCCCCAGGGAGTTGCGATCGCAGCTCAAAGTTTTCCTGAATGTCAGTTTATCCAAGCCGATATTTACGATTTGCCCAATCCAGATATCCTTCATTCATTTGATATCGTCTTAGGAGTCGAAGTAATCGAACATTTGCTTTATCCAAAAGAACTCGTTAGAGTTGCTAAAAAATGCCTCAAACCAGATGGTAAATTAATTGTCACAACTCCCTATCATGGTTACTTGAAAAATTTAGCTCTAGCTATTACTGGAAAAATGGATAAACACTTTACCGTTCTTTGGGATAATGGTCATATAAAATTTTTTTCCATCGCCACCATGACCAAATTATTACAATCTGAAGGATATACAGATATCAACTTCAAATTTGCTGGCAGATTGCCCTATTTATGGAAATCAATGCTATGTTCCAGCACGCCCCCACCTTAAAACTGGTAATGGGTAATTGGTAATTGGTAATTGGTAATGGCTAATTGCTAATTGCTAATTCAGGACTTACGCTCAGGGCTCCAGAAACCGGGTTTTTGAGAGAATCTGTGGTAAAAACGAAGTATTTTCGTCAAAAAACCCGGTTTCTTTGGTTAATTGTTAATTTTTAATTGTTAATAATCCCTCCCCCTCTCCCCCATCCTCTCCATCCTCCCCCTCTTTTCCCCTAGCCCTGAGCATCGTAGCCCCTAGCCCCTAGCCCCTAGCCCCTAGCTAATGACAACTTTAAAATTCTTATCCTTACTGAAAGTTTTCCCCAGATATTCCACAGCGTTTCCACAGGCTAGATGAGGTTTTCCACAGATTAGACAAGGTTTTCCACAGGCGTTAACGGTAATATCAAGCCTTGCTGATGAATTGGGGATTTTCCCTATATAACGGTCAACTTCCAGAGTGACGACCAAATTTATAAACTTATGTAACGGGGATCGACCTCAAAAGCTCATTATTGCGTAAATATTTTTTTAAGATAAAGGCCTTTGTAACAATACGCAACATTGACAACACCACCCCCTCTTAGCGCACAATGATGCGACCGACCTAAATTAAGTGCTCCGATTTCGGCTGTATCCCCTAGCTGTGTCGATGCGGAAGCTAGGTTTCGATGTCTGTTTATTTATGAGATTTAGAAGCGATGATGAACGCAACTGTCAGTATTTTGGCTGAAATTCCCGAAACCCTCCACGAATCCCTCAAAACCTACCTAGAAACCCATCCTGACTGGGATCAAGACCGGGTATTTTCCGCAGCTCTATCTCTGTTTTTGTTGCAGAATGGGGATAGCGGTACACCAGAGGCATCAAAAAGCTATCGCCAAGCTGCCAGAGTTTACCTGGAAACCCTTTTTCAGCACCCTGTGTAAAGGAAGAGGGGCTAGGGGCTAGGGGCTAGGGGCTAGGGAAGAAAGAAGAAGGAAGAGGGAAGAAGAGGATTTTTCTGCAATTAGCAATTAGCAATTAGCAATTAGCAATTCCCTCTTCCCTAGCCCCTAGTCCCTCTTCCCTAAATCGCCTCAAACTTGTAACCAACACCCCGGACGGTTTGAATCATAGAAGGTTGATTCGCATCCGGTTCAATTTTTCGGCGAATTTGACCAATGTGGACATCAACAACCCGCTGATCTCCCACATATTCGTAATCCCAAACTTCTTGAAGCAATTCAGCTCGCCTCCACACGCGGCCGGGTTTGCTCGCCAAACAATAAAGCAAGTCAAATTCCAGAGCAGTTAAAGAAACTATCTGATCGCCAAGCATCACCTCTCGGCGGACGGGATCGATCGCTAGAGGCCCAAAAATCAGGCTTTGCTGTTCGGCGGGAGTGACTATGCGCTTACGCTTCAATATCGCTCCCGCACGGGCACCAATTTCTACAAGACTGAAAGGTTTAGTGATGTAGTCGTCAGCACCTTGGGCAAACCCTTTAATTTTGTCAGCCTCATCAGTTCTGCTAGTTAACATCAAGACAAACACACCCGTCCGACTTTGCATTTCTTGACAAAGTTTGTAGCCAGTAGTGTCGGGCAAATTCACATCCAGAATTACTAAGTCTGGATTGAGCTGCTCAAATAATCCCAGAGCAGTCTGACCGTCCCCGGCAGACTCCACTTGATAGCCTTGCTGGCTCAAATAGCGGTGAATTAAGTTTCGGATTGCCGGGTCGTCATCAACCACAAGGATCTTTGGAGGGGCCATGACCACAAAGTTACTTTGAGAATTAGCCAAGAATATAAGTCATAGTAATGGAAAACTTGGATACAGACATACAGTAAATTTTAAGTTTCATGTTTATAACTGTTGCAAAATTTCAGGTAGTAAATCGCTAGGAAGCTTGGATAAAGCAAAATTTTGACCTTGCAACCCGCATTCACTATAGAAAGCTCGAATTGTTTTGACAATACAATTTAGGGCTGTTTGGCGGCAATCGGCATAAATGGGGTTGGAGGTCTGGGTTTGAGAATTGGTGTTTTCGAGGCCTGTTAACCCTGACCCATTAATTTGCTGTTGCCATCCAGTGCAAGCTTGCAACTGGTTTTGGAGTGCGGATTCTAGATGGGATCTTAGCTCAAGTTTACTCAAGGAGAAGTAAGGGTCTGTGGCTAACTGATAGTGGGCTAGCCCTAAATTGTTGTAAGCGGCCAGTATGTCAAACGTCAACTGGTTGGGGTGAATTTGCTTGGCGGCGGCGATCGCGATTTGATAAGCTGCGATCGCCTTCTCCAAGGATTCTATCCGCCCCTGTTTGTGCCGGAGGTTAGCTAGATGCCAGTAAACCGTCCCCAGATTGTTCTGCGTGGCGGCACAGGCAGCCGGTACTAACTCTTGAGTACGATACCTCAAAGCTTCCCGATAGGCATCCACAGCTTCTAATAGGAACCCCTCTGAGGGTTCGTGTTGAGCAAGATTCCACCAAGCCGTACCTAAGTTATTTTGCACTCCAGCATAGTTTAGGGGTTCTCGTTCAGGGCTGTAATAGCTCAGAGCTTTAGTATAAGCTGCGATCGCACTTTCGAGATGTCCCACTGGTCGATCGTGTTGAGCTAAATTCCAATAAGCCGTTCCCAAATTATTCTCAAGAGCAGCATATTGTTTAGGGTCTACGTCCGAGTCAATATGTAAAAGGGCTTCTTCGTAAGCTCTAACCGAATGCTGTAAATTTTGGGCACTATCTCGAAATCGAGCCAAATCTCCCCAAGTTGCTCCCAAATTCTTTTGCAATCTAGCATAGCTCTGGGGTTGTGTCTTGGGATTTAGCTGTGCTAAAGCTTGTTGGTAGAGAGCAATACTGTGTTCTAAATCAGATAAGGCAAAAGATGCAATTTCAGGCGATCGCGGATAGCGAGAAAGCATCCAGTAGAGAGTACCGAGGTCATTGAGAATATCGGGAACCGTCGATAGTAAATTTGACCCAGGAGAAAGTTGAGTTAAATTCTGGTTAAGTTGGTTAATTAAGGCCTTGCGTTCCCCATCTTCTTGCCGATCGCCTTGTAGTTTTGCATCCGAGCTGGTAAATTCAAGTACCATTTCGTAAGCGCGGATAGCGATTAACAGGTAAGTACGCGAAACATCTCCCGCTAGAATGCGATCGCGGTAAAAATTCCCCAAAGTCTGATAAGCCAAAGCCAACGTCTGGGGTAAACACTCTTGTTCCTGTAGCAGTTCGATATATTGCAAAGTTTGAAGCGCCACAAAATTTCGTCCTGTTGCGGGTGAAATGCCATCTCCTCCTTCCAACTCCCCAGATGCAGCCGCGAGTACCAAATCTGCCAGCTCAAGAGCTTTTGGATTTTGGATTTTAGACTTTACAATCGGAATTGCAAACTCTTGGCTAGGAACAGATAAAACCTTGGGTCGATAACCATTCTGTGTATTATTAGAACTCTCCAAAGGCTCCACACCTAAAGATTGGTAACTCAAACGCAGCAAACCCCTCATCTCCCCATCTTCCCATCTCCCCCCCCCCCCACCCCCCCCCCCCCCCCC
>NZ_JARFTR010000182.1 GCF_029167235.1 Kamptonema sp. UHCC 0994
GGTATGTTACCGCCCAGAGGGCGGCGTTACATAAAGTATGTGTAAGTCCCGATCGTTATTATTCGTTCTTACATTTTTAATTTTCAATTTGTAATTCTACACAGTTTGGGGGATAGCTAGCAATGGACGAGCAACAAAAGCAAAAAGATATTGAGGAACAAATCATTAGCTTAGAGCGCGTCCTCCAAACCCTCAGAGAAGAAGAGAATGTAGACGTTTTGCTGGAGGCAACTCTAAATTACCTGCAAACGGAGTTCGACGACTACCAAGTAATTTGGATTGGTTTGTACGATCGCACAGGTCATCGCTTGTTTGGCAAAGGAGGAATTGTACCGAAAGGTGATATATCCTTTCTCAAGCAACGCTTTACCCTCAATCCAGGGGACTTACTAGAGCAAGTCGTGATCCAACTTCGCCCCGTCAGCGTTCCCGACTTGCGAGAAGAAACACGGGCGGGAGAATGGCGCAAAGCTGCTCAAACCTTCAATTTACGGGGAACTATTATCTTTCCCCTCCGCTACAAGGATCGCTGCTACGGCGTGGTTTTACTTGGTTCTGAAACCTGGGGCTTTTCACCCAAAGCTGGGGAAAAAGCACAAATGAGCCTGATTTTTGGGGGACTGGCGGCGGCCCTATACCAGATCGAGGCAGATTGGCAGCGACAACAAGCTAGACATCCCGATGAACCGCTGCTGACGCTGATTTCGCAGTTGGGCAAAATTCGCTCCCTCGATCGATGTCTACAGGCGGTAGTTGAGCAAACTCACCAATTTATCGAGCCAGCCCGCACTAATGTTTACTGGTTTGAGCGCGAACGGCGCTATTTCTGGCGTAGAGTCAGTAACCGTCAGGTTGCACCCGGTTTGGGAGGGGGGAATAGACCAGCAAGTGGGATCACGGTGCAAGATTTGGGCGGATTTTATCAGGCTCTTGCTAACGAGCAAATTGTCTGGATTGGAGAGTCCCACAGTTCCCTGAGAAGCGAAGTTACGGGGCGGTTGATGCAGCAAATTCGCGCTCGTTCGCTATTGGCGGCTCCAATTATCTTGGAAACGGAGCTTTTGGGCTTTTTGGCGGTGGAGGCGAATGAACCCCGGATTTGGCAAGAAGATGAAAAAACTTATCTGCGGGGTGCGGCCGAGTTGGTAGGTTTGACGGCTCCTCTGTCAGAGATGGAGGATAAGATTCGACAAGTTGAACTCGATCGCGATTTAACTGCTGGGGTGGCTCGTGCGATTTATAACGATGCTGATTGGCTGGAGACGTTGAAAACTACATCGGAGAAATTGTGCGATCGCCTCAGTGCTGAACAGTTTTTGTTGCTGCTACGCGATCCGGATCGGGGTCAGTTTGAAATTGTCTGGCAGAATCAACCTCCCAATCGCAGAAAGTTAGCATCACCCTTGAAAGCGTTGGAGGCGGAAGAAATTAAGGTTTTAGAGGAAAGTGCAGAACCGATGGCGATCGAAAATTGGGAAGAGGACAAGCGATTGTCAGCTTGGCGAGATGCTTTGGGAGAACAGGGGGCGCGATCGCTTTTAGTTTGTAGCACTGGAAGAAAGAAGGAAGATGGAAGATGGAAAAAGGAAGAAAAGGAAAATACCAATCTCAGCTCTGTTGAAGGTTTGCTGGTTATTGGTCACGATGCAGCACGAACTTGGAACCGATCTGAGCGAGAATTGGTGGCGATCGCCAGTCAACAGTTTGGCCTGATTCTCCACCAGTGGGAACTTCAGCAACAACTCCAAAACCAACACAAATTTTACCAAACCCTGGAATCAGGTTTAGCCATTTTGTGGCAGGCACACTCAGACCAAATCCTGCAAAAATTGCCTGGAGAATCAAACTCAGGGGCAAACATATCTCTAAAGCAGCTAGAGCGTAGCTTAACTCAGCACATTGCCGAGGCGGTAGGTTGTCCTCTGGTAGCTTTAGTAACCTGGACTGCGGGGGCGAAAGAGGGTCGAATTGCCGCCAGTGCTGCTGCTAGTCCTCTGTTTGCACTAAATCTGGATGTGGAGATTCCAGTTCAGACAGATTATTTGATTCAAAATACTCTTAAAGCTAGTGGAATGCTGCATCTGAATATGAGCAATTTACCACTAGCAACTAAAAGGTGGCTCCGCAGTCCCGGTATTAGTCAAATTCTGGCAGTGGCCCTGCGAACGGCCCCGGAACACGAACCAACGGGAATTGTCTTGGCGGCGGATGCTCAAGGTCGCCCCTGGCCGGAACTTTCGGTCGATTTGTTAAGCATTTTGGCAGCTCAGTTAGCTTGGTCGCGTCGCTACTTGACTGTACAAGCAACACTGGAATCGCAGCGAGAGGAATTGGAATGGCTGAATTGGTACAAACAACGCCGTTTGGAGGAACTTTACCGCACTGTGGGGTCGGGAGTGAAGCAGTTAGGGGAGTTGAGCCAATCTGCGGCTTTACCTGGGAAGGAACAGAAGGATACTTTGACAACTTTGCGCTATCAGCAGCTTTTGCGGCAGATTGGCAATGCTCTAGCTTCGACTAATTTACTGCTGAAACAGGAACAGTGGCGGTTACACAATGTGGTAGAGGTGATTGCGGTAGCTAGTTTGCTGAGGCGATCGCTTGAGCGTGTAGACTCGCTGGTGAAACAATCTCAGATTCAATTACAAGTTTATCGGGAAGGTACTTCTGCGCTACCTTCTGGACAAGTTTTAAGCATTCGTGGGGATAGCATCAAATTAGAATTAGTAGTTTATGAGTTGTTGGTGACAGCTTGTCGGCGCTTGGGGCCGGGAGGGAAGATTGAGATTCGCTGTAAGCCTTTAGATGACAAGTGGTTAGAATTGGCGATCGCGGATAATGGCTCTATTGACCCGCAGTTAATTATTGATTTTAATCATGGCGATCCTCGCGATATATTAGTTACTTCTACTCTGGATAAACCGCCTGGACAGCATTTGATTATTTGCCAGCGAGTCGTGCGGCAAATGGATGGTAATCTTTATCTTGAACAATTAGATGATGGTATGGTTTTGGCTCGGTTAATATTGCCTTTAGGCTGTTAATTGTTAATTGTTAGTTGTTAGTTGTTAGTTGTTAGTTGTTAGTTGTTAGTTGTTAGTTGTTAGTTGTTAGTTGTTAGTTGTTAATTTTTCCTGGCGATTGAAATCGCGGCTATACAAACAAAGTCCGCCTACGCGGACTATAAAAATATGGGAGTTTTCAATTGGTGAGGTACGACGTTTAATTATACCAAATCCAGCTTAAATTCGCCCTTAGTCCGCGTAGGCGGACTTTGTTTGTGTGCCCGCGTTGCTGCGCGATTTCAATCGCCGGATATTTTTGTTTATAGCAACCGCTATATTAAGTCTTATTTGATAGCTGCTTCAATCCACTCTGCTAAGGTATTTTTTACATCCTCAATGGCAATTTCTTGAGATTTGCGATCTGCTCTTTCAACGACTTCAACTTTCCCTTGTTTAAGCGAACGGCCGGTCACAATTCGGTAGGGAATGCCGATTAAATCAGCATCTTTAAATTTAACACCTGCCCGTTCATCGCGGTCATCTAACAAAGTTTCAATGCCAGCTTGATTAAGTTCTGCGTAAAGTTTTTCAGCGACTTCTACCTGTTGAGCATCGCTAATGTTAGGTATGGAAATGATAACTTGGTAAGGTGCGATCGCGACTGGCCAAATTATACCATCTTTATCGTAAGATTGCTCTACAGCAGATTGAGCTAAGCGAGAAACACCAAGACCATAGCAACCCATCACTAAGGGTACTTCTTCCCCTTGTTCGTTAGTGTAGGTAGCTCCCATTGCTTGAGAATATTTAGTACCAAGTTGGAAAATATGACCGACTTCAATTCCTCTGGCAGTTTGCAAAGTTTGTTCGGGGTTATGGATAGCACGATCTCCTTTTTTAGCCTTTCTTATATCCACCACTTTTTCTGGCAATTGGAATTCTTTTCCCCAATTTGCACCGACAACATGATAGCCTGATTCGTTAGAACCAGTGATAAAATTTTCTAAATCAACTGCCGTTTTATCTACTAACCGCAAAAACTTCGGATTTACCTGTTTGCTGCTAGCAATGTAATCGTCTGCTAGATTGGGAGCGATATAACCTAAAGGCAAAGGTTTGGCTGCCCATTTTTGTTGTGCTTCTGCGTCTGGGACTGTCAGAGAAAGAATAGTTTTAGCCTGGTAATTATCGGCTAATTTGGTTAATTCATTTACCAATTTTACCTCATTAACATCTTGGTCGCCTCGAATAATTACCAGTACCAATACTGTCATGCCACTGTCATAAGCTACCTGGTAAAGCACATTTTTTACCACTTGGGTAGGGGAAGATTTAAAGAATTTGCACAGTTTTTCTATCGTCTCAGTTCCCGGAGTTTCGCATTTTTCATAACTCGTAAGTTGTGATTTTTCAGCATCAGCAGGTAGAGAAACAGCTTTTTCTACATTAGCTGCGTACTGACCATCTTCAGTATAAAGAACTTCATCTTCACCGGCATCTGCTAATACCATAAACTCCTGGGAACCGGAACCACCAATAGCCCCAGAATCAGCATCAACTCCTCGAAATTCTAAACCACAGCGGCCTAGCATATTTTTGTAAGCTTGTGCCATCTCTTGATAAGTTTTTTTCAGACTTTCTTCGTCTTTATGGAAAGAATAGCCATCTTTCATAATGAATTCGCGACCGCGCATCAACCCGAAACGAGGACGAATTTCATCTCTAAATTTGGTTTGAATTTGGTAAAGGTGCAGGGGTAATTGCCGATAGGAACGAATCATATCTTTGGCAATTGTGGTGATAACTTCTTCGTGAGTTGGCCCTAGTCCTAATTCGCGATTTTGTCGATCTGTGAGGGCAAACATGATACCTTCAGCTTTGGTATAGGTGTCCCAACGGCCAGATTCTCGCCACAATTCGGCGGGTTGTAGTTGAGGTAGAAGACATTCTTGAGCTCCGGTAGCGTCCATTTCTTCGCGGACAATTTGAGAGATTTTTTTGAGCACTCGCCACATCAGGGGGAGATAAGCGTAGACACCGCTACCAATGCGACGAATGTAACCTGCACGCAGTAATAGTTTGTGACTAGGAATTTCTGCTTCTGCTGGTTCTTCCCGCAGAGTGGCGAAGAGCATTTGAGAGATGCGCATGGTTTGTTATTTTAGAGAACAGATATTTATTTTATCAGGAGTTACGCATGGATGTTGCTAATAAATCAGGACTTACGTAGCACGTTTCGTAGCGCCGCTGTCTCGGCAGTTAGGAATACCGCCGAGACGGCGGCGTTACGGATACTTTTGTGTAAGTCCTATAAGTGATAAAATTTGTTTGGTTAGCAATCAAGGCTCTCAGCTTATGAAGAGTTAAAAAAGTAAATAGCCTTCCAAAGTAAAAATGACCCGATTCATTCACGATCAATTTGCTAAACAGTATCTTAAAGAACTATTAACCCCTCTTGGCAATGTAGAAACTAGCCGGGATATTGCGGGGGAAGTTCGGCAAATTGACATTTTATTTGCTCCTAAATCCCAACCAGAAGTTGAAGCAACAGCCCTCGGTCTTTTGGGTCAAATCGCAGCAAAACCCGCTGTATTTGAACCATTCCGCAGTCCCGTTCAACCGGGAGAAATTCGCAGTTGTCTGGGCAAACTGTTTGACTTACACGCGGAATTAGAACGCCAAGCGGCTAGAGAAAATACTCGAATTGCAGAATCAGATTTGCCGCTACTCTGGATACTGTCGCCTACGGTTTCTGACCCACTGTTAGCAGGATTTAGAGCAATTTCTGAACCAGAAAATTGGGTAACTGGAGTTTATTTTTTGGGTACATCTCTGAAAGCAGCAATTATTGCTATTCACCAACTCCCTAGGACTTCAGAAACTCTATGGCTGAGAGTTTTAGGGAAAGGAAATGTGCAAAAACAAGCCATTGCTGAATTGATAGAACTGCCCTCGGATAACTCTTTTCGGTTGAATGCGCTAGAATTGTTGTATAACTTGCGAACCATTTTACAAGTCCGTCAGGACATAGATCGAGAAGATCGGGAGTTAATTATGGAACTGTCACCTTTGTATTTGCAACGGCTAGAAGATGCGACTCAGCGAGGTATCGAGCAAGGTATCGAGCAAGGTATCGAACAAGGTATCGAACGAAACCAACGCCTGATGGTTGAGAGTATGCTACAAGTGAAATTTGGCGCTATTGATGAAGAATTAGTGCAAATAATCGAGCCGTTAATTCAACTAGAACCTCTGGAAATCACGCAACTGATTATGCAGCTTAACCGTGAGGAGTTATTAGCTCGTTTTGGTCGGAAAAATTAAAGGCAATTATCGGAGGATAGCGCTGCTTCCATTACTTTAGGCATCTCCATAAATTCGCCTTTTTTCTAACCAGAGTTAAGTGCTTTAGATTCTTTTTCGGAGATGTCTATTTCTGTGATCGGTGATATTCAGCTATGGTAAAGTGTTTAGTGGTGGTGATGGTCATAACAGCCACATTGATGTAGGTTTATTGATATTATACGCGATTAATTGACCAATGAGATTGCTTTACTGCGTTGACAATGATACAAAATGTTAGTGACTGTGTAATTACTGACTACAAAATAACTCATGCAGAATTTAGTAACTTCCCACCCAACTGCCGCCAACCAAACACCAGCAAATGCCGCAGATATTCAACTCTTGGCAATAGATATTGACGGTACGATCGCAGGTGAGTCTAACGAGATCCGAGAACCGGTTAAACAGGCAATTTGTGCGGCTCAAGCTAAGGGAATTAAAGTTGTAGTGGCGACTGGTAGGATGTATCGCTCTGCTCTCCGCTTTCATCAGGCTGTCGGCTCCAGCTTACCATTAATTTGTTATCAAGGTGCGTGGATTCAAGACCCTAGTACGGGAAAAATTCTATCCCATTTGCCCGTTACAAAAGAGAAGGCGATCGCACTCCTCGATTATTTTGAACAACCGGAATTGCGATCGCTTCTTTCTGTCCATTTCTATATTAATGACCAACTTTACGTTCGGGAAATCACGGCGGCTACTCAAATATACGCTCAGCGTTCGGGAATTCAACCTATAGCTGTTGGGAATTTGCGATCTGTGTTGGATACCGAACCCACTAAAATCTTGGCTTTATGCGACGATGCAGAGGCGATCGCGAATCTCCTGAGTAATTTACGGCAGATTTACACCCCAGCCGAACTTTATTTAACAACGTCAGTCGCTACTTTTTTTGAGGCTGCAAATCCCTCAGTCAGTAAAGGCGCTGCACTTCGCTACCTAGCGGAGGATGTTTTGGGCCTGCAATCGGCTAATGTGATGGCGATCGGCGATAATTTTAATGATTTGGAAATGATTTCCTATGCAGGTATTGGTGTAGCGATGGGTAATGCCCCGGATGGAGTGAAGGCGATCGCGCAATGGGTAGCGCCGAGTGTGGAAGAAGATGGCGTAGCCGCAGCCATTGAAGAATTTGTGCTTTCAAATTTTTAACCTTCAAACAGAAAGAACACCGACGACTGGCCGTGTTTCGTCTCGGTGTTCTTACTGGTTCGCTCCTCACACGAGACTAACTATAACCGAAGGTATCCTAGTTTTGTCAACCCCTTTTGCAAAGTTTTTTTCCAAAACTCCTTAAAGCCAGACAGCATAAAGGATTAAAGGGCTGATGGCAACTCGGCCAACCATGCCAAAATCAGAGAATTAACCTCAGTTGGTCGTTCGTCGTGGGGACAGTGCCCCGTTTTAGGGATAGAAATAAACTTAATGGGTTTGCCGATCGCACTCAACTCCTGATAAATCTTTGCCCCAGTAACCGGTGTCCAAGGATCGTCTGCTCCCCAGATTACCAATAAAGGGTACTTGACTTTGGGCAACAATTCTGCTGGTTCAGGGCCCGGAGGAGCACCGAGAATAGAGGCGAAAACTTGCTGAGCTCCGCGATCGCAGGATGGTGTATAGAGGATTTCTACGAGTTCCTCGGTAATCGCTGCGGGATCTGTGTAAACTTGGCGTAAGGTTCTGCGAATGCGATTTTTCTCGCGGATACGGTCAAAGAAGAAGGGCCCGAAAGCAGGCGATCGCACTATATTAGTAAAAATCCCGATCGCCGTCCGTAGCGGTAAATTCAATTCATGGGGGCGGTGATTTAGTCCCCCCGCACAGTTAATCAAAACCCCACCAGCAGTAATTTCGGGATGATTTGCGACTATCATCAAACTCAGCAAAGCCCCGATGGAATTACCCACAAATACAGTAGGTTCCTGAATATGTTCGGCCCAGAAATCTTTCACCATTTCTTGCCACAATTCTAGACTGTAATCGAGAT
This sequence comes from Kamptonema sp. UHCC 0994, assembly GCF_029167235.1. Classification (GTDB taxonomy): domain Bacteria; phylum Cyanobacteriota; class Cyanobacteriia; order Cyanobacteriales; family Microcoleaceae; genus Kamptonema. The sequence continues at coordinate 8,338 of NZ_JARFTR010000182.1, forward strand.
TTGGCTTGTCAGATGCGCCGAATCCCAGTAAATCTATGGCAAATACTCGATAGCCACCATCTGCGATCGTAGGGATATTGTTCCGCCAGTGTCCAATAGAAGCACCAAAACCGTGAATCAGCACCAAGGGTCGCCCAGTTCCCCGAACTGTATACTGAATCTTATGGCCTTTCCAAGTCCAAAACAGTTTTTCAAAGGTGCCGATCGATGTTAGTTGTTGTGTCGTCACAGGTTTCTATGAATTTTCATTAACTACTCTAATTTTAATCTTAAATCTTGCTAATTTACGTAATGCCGCCCTCTGGGCGGTATCTTTACCGCCCATAGGGCGGCGTTACAAATTCTCTTCTATAACAGCCATTCTTTCAGT
>NZ_JARFTR010000281.1 GCF_029167235.1 Kamptonema sp. UHCC 0994
GGCGGCGTTACGTAACTAATTTTTTGTAAATACAAAAACATCATCTCGCTGATAGCTTAACTTAAAATTAGGAGAATTTTTAAGTTGAGTTGTCAAACTAGCACCAATATCTTTAGTATCTGGCCAAGGATGGCGCAAATTCAAGACTACATACTTAAATTCAGCTAAATCTGCATTTTGTGAAATTTGTGATAGCAACTTTACTACTGGGCGATGGGTGAAATGAGGGGCGAGTCTATTATCAGTTAAAACGCTACCTTGGGGTTGCACTTGGGCGACGGCTTGTCGGGAAGCTTGCCAAGTATCAAGCCTTGTTAGATATAATAAGAAATCCTTAGATTCGCCGATAACTAAGAAAATTATTAATGACCAAATAATGATTGTTTTCGGAAATTCTAACTGGGGAATAGGAAGTCGTAACTTAAGGAGATTTATTTCTAATTTTTGGTTTTGTCTGGCTGACTTCACGGCTAGATTATCGTTATTATTAACCAATAAACTATTGGTTGCATCTGTTGTGAATTTTTGCTTGCTTATTTCTTCCTTAGCGATGGCTGCTAATAATAAAAAGGGAATTACAGGTAATGAATAATGATAAGCCATGCTGCGCTGAAATGGTACATCTGATAGAATATTTACGGCTAAGGTAGGTACTGTGCAAACTAAGGGTGTTAGATATCTCCAACCTAACTTTTTATCAGGAAAGGGAAGCAGTAACCAAATCAGGGGTAAAATTAGCAGAAACAAATATTTAATTGTATCAAGAGAAAAGATTTTACCTAAAATCAACTGTGGTTTCAGTAACAAATTGAGAATAATTTCTCTTACTGAGTTACCTAAATAAGTATAGCGCCAAACTCCTGCGGCTTCGCTGCCACTATAATAGGGAATAAGTTGCTGAGTAGCAATCAAAAACCACGCTACACCTATAATCAGGGCAATACTGCCACACAAACGCCGCTTCTCGAATAGCAGTAGCCAAAAACCCATTGCTATTACAGTTAGGGATAAGACAGCTTTGCCGCCCAAAACCCAGAGAATAGCTGCACAAAACCACAGTGGCTTATTGAGTTTTGCGGCTAAAATTGCGCCCAAAATAGCGGGTAAAGCCATTACTTCTGGGTGAAAATCAAATAAATTGGTGTTGAAAATTACTGGATAAAGGAGATAAGCCGCTGACATTGCAATCGCCTGATTTTCCTTTAAACCTGCTAAACGTGATAAAATCCAAATTGGTAAAACACCTAAAGTTAAGGCAATTGCTTGTACTAATAATAACCAGTAAACTGTTGGATAAATCTTGTACAATAAAGCTAGAGGATAGATATCCCAAGCTGCATGATTACCAAGATGATGAAACCCCAAAAATGAGGAAATGGGGGGCAAACCTTGGCTAATTAAGTATACAACTTGGTCGTAAATTCCTAAATCAAAGCCTGTTGATTGAAATAGGGCGTGCCGCAAGCTACTACACAAAAACAAAATTAGCACAGAGGATGCGATCGCCCAAACCGCAGCCGGCGGGGGGAGAAGATGACTTACCTCTATTTTCTCTGACTTGCTGCTGCTGTCCTCGCTTGAGGTTCCAAGATTTTCAGGGGGGTTTTGCATGAAGGCTTGCACTAGCTGACCACTCAACATATCATTCACTCGAACGTGCAACTAGGCAAGAGTCGGCGAGTGCTAATTTAACTCCCTGCGATCGTAATATTGGTATGACCCACCAATCATTAAAAAATTGTGAAAGCGATTACCCTTCTCGGCTCTACCGGCTCTATTGGCACTCAGACTTTAGATATTGTGGCACAGTACCCCGATCAATTTCGGATTGTGGGTTTGGCCGCTGGGCGAAATGTGACGCTGCTGGCGAAGCAAATTAGGCAGTTTCGGCCAGAAATTGTCGCCATCTCTGATGTGGATAAGTTGCCAGAATTGAAAGAGGCGATCGCAGACTTAGATCCACAACCCATTTTACTTGCTGGCGAGACCGGAATAGTAGAAGTTGCCAAATATGGCGATGCCCAAGCTGTCGTTACTGGCATTGTCGGTTGTGCCGGTTTGTTACCTACAATTGCAGCCATTGAAGCCGGTAAAGACATTGCTCTTGCTAATAAAGAAACTTTAATCGCTGGCGGCCCCGTTGTCAACCCCTTAATCGCCAAACATGGGGTGAAATTATTACCTGCGGATTCAGAACATTCCGCCATTTTTCAATGTCTTCAAGGCGTGCCTAAAGGCGGTTTACGGCGGATTATCCTAACCGCTTCTGGCGGTGCATTTCGAGATTGGCCAGTTGAGAAATTATCAGAAGTAAAAGTTGCCGATGCTTTGAAACATCCGAATTGGTCAATGGGGCGGAAAATCACAGTTGATTCTGCTACCTTGATGAATAAAGGGTTAGAAGTAATTGAGGCTCACTACCTGTTTGGTATGGATTACGATGGCATTGATATTGTCATCCATCCTCAGAGCATTATTCACTCTTTAATTGAGCTGCAAGATACCTCTGTTTTAGCACAATTAGGCTGGCCGGATATGCGTTTGCCTTTGCTTTATGCCTTATCTTGGCCTGAACGGATTTATACAGATTGGGAACCCCTAAATTTAGTAAAATCTGGAGATTTAACCTTCCGAGAACCTGACCATCAAAAATATCCTTGTATGCAGTTAGCTTATGCGGCTGGACGTGCTGGTGGTTCAATGCCTGCGGTATTAAATGCGGCAAATGAGGAAGCAGTAGCGCTGTTTTTAGATGAAAAAATTGAATTTTTGGATATTCCAAAATTGATTGAGCGGACGTGCGAAAAGCATCAAGCTGATAACTGTAACAATCCATCTTTAGATGATATCATTTCTGCCGATAAATGGGCAAGACAAGAAGCTTTAACAGGGACTAAAGAGTTAGGAGAAAGTATTGTATTTCTGCGATAATTCCTAGTGATAATTAGTAGGGTTTGTGCTCGCAAAAAAAAGTTTGTAACTTATGGCTATAGATGTTAGTCGGCGAGCGCCCACCCTACAATCCTCCTTTAAATGCCAAACAGCTTATGACAAATACCCAAGCAGAATACGACAGTCCTTGGAAAGAAATTTTAGAGCAATTTTGCGAAACGGATGTATGTTTATAATAGTCGTTTGTTTAACAAATATGACCGAAGAGTTGCCAGCATCGCTATTTTAGGAGATGAACAACGAAACTGGCGACCTAATAGTTATGAGTCTGTATGGAAAATGACTTTAGCTAGGAGATTGTTTGAACGAGGCTATACTAGAGAAGATGTCATAGGATTACTACGCTTTATCGATTGGGTAATGCGATTGCCTGAAGGATTAGAGCGGGATTTCAGAGAAGAATTCAAGCTTTATCAGGAGGAAAATCGGATGCGATATGTTACTAGCTTTGAACGACTGGCAAAAGAAGAAGGCAAGGAGGAAGGGAGCCGGGAAGCTACACTTACACTGATTCTGCGACAGCTAACACGCCGTATTGGTGCTGTTGACTCCCAAGCACAAGAGAAGATTAGGCAGCTTTCCCTAGAACACTTAGAATCGCTTGCCGAAGCACTGTTGGATTTCACAGGTACAGCAGATTTATCCGATTGGTTGAATAACCACACAAATTAAGTTACTGAGAATTATTGTAATTTATGTTGGCTCACATCTCAATTTAAGCCAACATAAATTAGTTGCAAAATTAGATAGCAAAAGTACAATAACTACCCGACAAAAGCTGCTGCTAAATCAGCAGGACTCATCTCCTCATAGCGTTCAAAAGGTTGATGAATCCAGGGATTATCGGCTAAATAATCCACATAATAATTAGGCTTCGCTACTGAACAAGCTTTGTACCAGAGGACAGCACTGCGGATTTCTTCAATCTCCGAACCATAGTGAGTGTTTAGCCAAATAATACTTTGCTCTAAACTAACACCAGAATCTACTAAATCATCAACTAACAAAACACGACTGCCTAAATTATCGGTGGTCATAGTTAAATCGCGTGAAAATTTGATACTTCCGCGCACTTGACCCCCAGGGCCACCGTAAGATGAGGTGGCTAAAATTGCCAGGGGTAAATTGTAAATCCGCGATAAAATATCACCAATCCGCATTCCACCCCTAGCAAGGCAGATAATTTGATTAAATTCCCATTGAGATTGATAAATTTTTGCTGCTAGGCACTCAATTTTCTCGTGGTACTCTGACCAAGAAACGTAAAGATCGCTCATTCCCAGTGCTATTCAGAAGGTAGAGATATATTTTAAGCATATATGGACTAATGAGGCAGACTTCTAAATAAAAACCTTAGAGTCTGCCTCTTACCGCTCGCGATGCGGAGTCAATAAAATTTATGATTGTGTTAGTTTCGATTGTTGGCTCGATCTTGGTAAGCAGAGACTATATTTGTTGCTAAATTTAATCAACTACTTTCAGCCAACCCCGGCGAACGGCGTGGAGCAGCCGGTTGATGGCAGTTTGATCTTCTTCCGTGAGAGCCTGTTCTAGGATTGCATTTCTAAGCTGTTGTCGGTGAGTCAGAGTCAAGAGACCAGAGTGATACACCTGAAAAACTAGCTCGGCAATAGTAAATTGAGGTAAAAGAGCTTGAGCCATCATTAGATTTTTCGTTGAACTCACTTTTTATAGTTTGACTGGTTTCTATACCAATTAATGTGATTGAACGCCTCTACCAAAGTGATAATTTATGGCTGAGCTAGTGATTTATATCAATATAAGTTTGTGATCGATATCAAAGGCTCGCTGTTTTGCTTAAGACTACATAGGATTTTCACAGCTAAACAAATGAAGATTAAAAAACCCGGTTGCTGGGAGCAAACGGGTTGGGGTGATTGAAAGATAATTTTTTCCGACATAGTTAATTGAGCCAATTATTTACAGCCATTGATAAGGTAGGAAAATGATAGAGATAAGAAATAATTAACTCTATTTTGCTACCTAGGAAATTAATCTAAAATCGTCACCCAACCTCGGCGAGTTGCGTGAATGAGGCGGTCGATCGCACCTCGATCGTCTTCGCTGAGAGCACATTCTAAAAGTGCAGACATTAATCCGTAGCGGTCAGTGCGAGTTAGTTTCCCGGATTGACAGACGTGATAGAACAGTTCGGCGATCGCGCGGTCAGGTGGCAGAATTTGAGCTTGCATAGTCTTGATTAGAACTCGACAAGTCTAATATCTCGCATTTTCCAACTAACCCTAGTGACTCAACTGCTTCAAGATATGTGATAGTCCTCAATTGAATTTGTGAGTTAAGTCTGCACGATCCAGTGACAAATCTTTTAATTTTTTGTGATACTGGTCACACTAAATTTCTTTGGTTTACGGGTAGACAATTTAGGAGTATCCCCTTTTAGAGGCTTATTCCTCATTCGCCATATCTTCCATTGCTTGAATTTTGATTAACAGTGCTTCCTCCTGTTCTTCAAAGTCTTCTTCGGAAACTTCTCCTAAATCGAAAGCTAGCTGTAAAGCTAATAATTGTTTGCCTAAATTTTCAGTCTCATCAAGTTCAGAATCAACCCGTTCTTGAATTTGTTCGCCAATCCACATTATGCCATTAATGGGGCCTAATAGGGGAAGAGTTAATAAATCAAAAAGCATAAGTTTTTCTCCATTTTAACTAAGTTGAGCAAAGGTATAAGGTGCAGTAAAATTGTTATAGCGAATTCGCAATCTATCGCCAAATTTTAAGTCTATCTCTTCGACGGTTTCACCAAACTTAGGTTCGCTTTCCCAAGGAATCAAAAAAGCCGCATTATAAATCATTCCTTCCCTAAGCATAGCACTTTCTATTACTTCCACAGCCAAAGAATTTAACTCGCTGCGAAATGCCTGAACTACTGTTTCCTTCCGACGTTCTAAAGCAGCCTCAATCATTTGACCAATTTGGATGATTTGATCCATACTCAGCGCTTGACCTTCCAAGGAATCCCGTTTTTCTTTTAAGCTGGGATTTGATTCCATCAATGCTTGCAATTCAACGGTAGTCTCCCAAAATACTTTAACACTAACTTCCTGCAATCCTGTTAATTTCTCAAATAATTCTTTTAGTTGAATTCGATAAGGTATTGTTAGTTGTTCTGTCACCGCCTCCCAAGTTTTTATTACCATCCCAAAACGTAGAGGTAGCAGTGTGCGGAAACCTGCGGACATTGCTTCTTCTAAAACTTTTTCGTGACTTAGTAAGTGGCGGCGCGAAGCTAGGTATTTTTCTTGTGTCGCTTGGGAATATAAGAAGGTAAAACCGTCCAAAGTTTGGCTGTAAACTGGTTGTTGATCTAGTCCTTTTAAGTTTAAATTGCAAGGGCCAGGAGTAGGGAAAATTCCGTAAAGGTAAAAGCCACAATCCATAAAGTTTGCCAAAATAAGTAGCTATATTTAATTAACGGTTAACGGTTAACTGTTAACTGTTAACTGTTAACTGTTAAGATTTAACACTTTGCCGCTGTTCTGCTAGCCGCTCATAAGCTGTGCTAAAATGAATCGTAGTAATTTGAATAGCACTCGCATCTGGTAAACTTTGGGCGCGGTAGCAGCGGATGGCTTCAACTGCGGCTTGATTGCTAAAAAGTGCTAAATCTGCACCGTTCCAACCTTCTGTTAAAGTTGCCCAATATCCCAAATCTACTCGATCTAAAGGTCTGTCTTGATTGTGTATTTCTAAAATTGCTAAACGGTTTTCTAGATTTGGTAAGTCTACCTTTAATTGTAAATCTAAACGACCGGATCTGAGTAAGGCGGGGTCGATAATTTCCGGGCGGTTAGTAGCGCCAATCAGCAGGACATTTGCGCTATTATGCAGACCATCTAATTCTGTTAATAATTGTCCCACTACGCGATCGCTTACGCCGGAATCCCCACTATGACGACCCCGCGCGGGGGCTAAACTGTCGATTTCATCGATAAATACGACGCAGGGAGAGGCTTGACGGGCTTTAGTAAATAATTCTCGCACGGCTTGTTCCGATGCGCCTATCCAACGACTGAGTAATTCTGGCCCGTTGACGCAGATAAAATTTGCCCTGGCTTGGGAGGCGACTGCTTTTGCGAGTAAGGTTTTGCCGGTTCCTGGTGGCCCCCAGAGTAAAATTCCTCGCGGTGCGATCGCTTTGGTTTGGCGGTAAAGTTCTGGATGTAATAGTGCACCTTCCACTGATTCCCGCAGAGTTTGCTTGATGCTTTCTAGTCCGCCAATTTCTTCCCAAGGGACATTTGGGGATTCTATTTCAACGCTTCGCAATACGGCGGGTTTGATTTCTTTAAGGGCCTGCAAAAAGTCGGAGTGAGTGACACTCATGGTGTCGGGAATTACTGCTTCTAATTCAGGAATATGGCGACGCAGGGCGCTATAGGCGGCTTTTTGACAAACTGCTTTTAAGTCTGCGCCTACAAATCCTACTGCTAGATCGGCGATCGCGCTTAAGTTTACTGTCTCATCTAGGGGTTGCGATCGCGTCAAAATTTGCAAAATTTCCAATCTTCCCTGACAGTCTGGTACTGGAAAATGGACTTCGCGATCGAAGCGACCCGGACGGCGCAAAGCGGGGTCAAGATGGTCGGGGCGATTCGTCGCCGCCAGCAAAATTACACCTTTTGTTTGAGCAAAACCATCCATTAAACTTAATAGTTGAGCAACGAGGCGCTTTTCTACTTCCCCTTCTACTTTACTGCGATCGGGTGCAAGGCTATCAATTTCATCAATAAATACCAAACAAGGAGCATTTTTCGCTGCTTTTTCAAATATTGCCCGCAATTTTTGCTCAGCTTCACCGTAATATTTACTCATTACTTCTGGGCCTGCGAGGGCGATATAATTCACCCCCAATTCATCAGCTAGAGCACGGGCGGTGAGGGTTTTTCCTGTTCCTGGCGGCCCCACTAATAGCACCCCTTTTGTTGGTTCTAAGCCAAGTTTTGCCAATAATTCTGGCCGTTTGAGGGGAATCGCAACTAATTCTTTAAGTTCTTTTAGGACTTTATTAAGTCCGCCTACATCTTGTAGAGAAGGGATTTGTGTAGGTGGAGTGACGCTTGGTTCTGGCCCTGTGGTTTCAGTAGAGGTAGGTTGGGTACGGATGCGGGTAGTACCGATATCCGTTTTGGGAGTTCCAGAACGGGGGATGTTACCTTGGCGGGGAATGCTACTTAGGGGACGGGTGTTAACTTGTACGTCCGCTTTGAGCTCTCCGCTTTGTATTTTTTCTTCCAGGGTTTTTGCTAGTTCTAGCAACTGATCGAAACCTTTGAATAAATCGTTCATGGCATCCTCAGCTAGCGTAGCTTCATACTAGCATTTCTGTCAGAGTTGGTTAGTATTTTGTGGCGATCGCAGTCTATCTAACTAATAATTTTTTAGGCAATTTTATCGGACTTATCTCTTACCCGCTAAAAAAGACCTAAACCCCCAAGGTTAGATTTGGTCTGTCAGGACTTACGCACGATTGTAACGCCGCCATCCTGGCGGTATTCTTACC
>NZ_JARFTR010000121.1 GCF_029167235.1 Kamptonema sp. UHCC 0994
TCCCGTAACGCCGCCTTCTAGGCGGTATCCTAACCGCCTAGAAGGCGGCGTTACGTAAGTCTAATTGTAGCTAAATAGCAACCTTGGGCGGATGCTGCCGTAATACCTCTTTTAAGTATAAACCAGTATAAGAATGGGCATTTTCTGCCACATCTTCCGGGGTTCCCACAGCAATTATTTCACCTCCCTTATCCCCTCCTTCTGGCCCCAAATCAATCACCCAATCTCCAGCGCGAATCACATCTAAATTGTGTTCAATTACCAAGATTGAATTACCCTTATCTACCAAACGCTGTAACACATTCAACAACTGATGAACGTCATAAAAAGATAAACCAGTTGTCGGTTCATCAATTAAATAAAGCGTCTTTCCTGTCGCGCGACGTGACAACTCAGTTGCCAATTTTACCCGCTGCGCTTCTCCTCCAGAAAGAGTAGGTGCAGGTTGTCCCAACTTAATATAACCTAAACCAACATCTACCAAAGTTTGCAAGCGATTTGCCGCCCTGGGGATATTTTTAAACATCTCACAGGCTTCTTCTACTGTCATATTCAAAACATCAGAAATAGACTTCTCCTTATATTTAACCTGCAAGGTTTCTCGGTTGTATCGCGCACCTTTGCAAACCTCACATTGTACGTAAACATCTGGTAAGAAATTCATCGAAATTATATTCACACCTTGGCCGGCGCAAGCTTCACATCTTCCACCTTTAACATTAAAAGAAAACTGCCCTGGCTTGTAACCTCTCGCTTTTGCTTCAATAGTTTCTGCAAACATATCTCTGATTACATCAAACACTCCCGTGTAAGTAGCAGGATTAGAACGAGGAGTTCTACCAATGGGGGATTGATCGATGACAATGACTTTATCAATCGCATCCTCTAAAGATTTTTCTCCCTTGGTTTTGATGCCGTCCATATCTTTTGGTAAAGGAACTTTCCGGGTGATATAATGTTGCAAAGAGGGATAGAGTAAATCATTAATTAAGCTAGATTTACCTGAACCGGAAACCCCCGTAATACAAACAAGTTTACCTAGGGGAATTTCTACATCAATATTTTTCAAGTTATTACGGCGGCAATTTTTCAGCAGTAGCGATTTACCATTACCCTTGCGCCTCTGGGCCGGGGTTTCTATTACTTTTCTCCCTGACAAATAAGCGCCAGTTAAAGACTCTTCTGTTGCTAGTAATGTTTCTAAATTTCCTTGGGCAACAATGCGCCCGCCGTGTACTCCTGCGGCTGGGCCAATGTCTACAATATGATTAGCTGCCCGGATGGTTTCTTCATCGTGTTCTACTACAATTAAAGTATTGCCTAAATCGCGCAATCTTGTTAAAGTTTTTAACAGGCGCGAATTGTCTCTCTGATGCAATCCAATGCTAGGTTCATCTAAAACGTAGAGGACACCAGTTAAACCAGAACCGATTTGAGTTGCCAGACGAATGCGTTGTGCTTCGCCGCCAGAAAGTGTCATTGCTGGTCGATCTAAGGTAAGATAATCTAAGCCAACATCGAGGAGAAATTGCAATCTTGCCTGGATTTCTCTGAGCACTAAATCGGCAATTTGTGCTTGGCGATCGCTTAATTTTAAGTGATCAACTTTTTCTCGACAATCCCGAATCGAAACACTGGTAAAATCTAAAATCCGATACTGCCCTAATTGTACAGAAAGTGCTTCGGGTTTTAGTCGTTTCCCGTGACAAACTTCGCAAGGTCGATCGACTCGATATTGTTCTAATTTTTGTTTAACTAATTCTGAACCAGTTTCGTCATATTGCCGCTGCAAAATTGTAATTACGCCGGGATAGCGACGTTGACTTTTACCTTCTGTCAAGATATTATCTTCAGAACCGTGCAATAAAATTTGCTGCTGTGCTTGTGTGAGTTGATGCCAACGGGTATTGATGTCAAAACTGCAAGCTTTGGCGACACTGCAAACCAAAGCAAAATAATAGGTATTATCCTTATCGGCCCAAGGTGCGATCGCAGTGTAAACTGGTGCTTGTTCGTCAGGTACTATTAACTCCTCTGCAAACCTTCGCAAATTGCCCAAACCGTGACAATTTGGGCAAGCCCCGTAGGGTGAATTAAAGGAAAATAATCGGGGTGAAAGTTCTTCCATTACCGCCCCATGTTCCGGGCAAGCAAAGTTTTCACTAAAAATTAATGGGGGATTTGTGTGAGGATTTTCTTTGGTTGGTAATTCTTCAATCAAGGCAATTCCATTTGAATGTCGCAGGCAAGTAGTGAGAGAATCTACCAAACGTTCTTGTAAACCCGGCTTTTTAATTAACCTGTCAACTACAATCTCAATGTTGTGGGCATGATTCTTATCTAATTCGATGTTTTCTGAGAGTTCTACCACCTCTCCATCAACTTTTACCCGAATAAAGCCTTCGGATGCTAAACTCGATAGCAGCTTACGGTGAGTGCCTTTTTTACCTCTGACAACGGGCGCGAGAATGTGAAAGCGAGTACCATCAGGAAGTGCCATCACGCGATCGCACATTTCATCGATCGTTTGTGGCGCAATACTGCGATCGCAGATCGGACAATGGGGCTCTCCCGCCCGCCCAAATAGCAGTCTAAAATAGTCGTAAATCTCGGTAACAGTCCCAACAGTCGATCGCGGATTATGAGAAGTCGATTTTTGGTCAATAGAAATCGCCGGACTTAACCCCTCGATCGCATCCACATCCGGTTTATCCAATTGTCCCAGGAATTGACGCGCGTAAGCGCTTAGAGACTCAATGTAGCGGCGCTGTCCCTCTGCGAAGATCGTATCGAAAGCGAGGGAAGATTTACCGGAACCAGACACGCCAGTAAAGACAATCAGGCGATCGCGCGGTAGTTCCAAATCAATATTCTTTAAATTATGCTGCCTAGCGCCCCGAATCCGAATATAATTTTGGATATTTGGGCTTAAATTAACGGCAGATTGCCCGTTATGAGATGCACTTAAGTTACTCTTCGAGGTTTCGGCAGTAGAAGGCATAATCCAGTAAAAAATATTGCTTAAATATCTTAGCGCTGCATACCATAACTGACATCCAAACTCAGGAGTATTAAAGGATTGTCAAATAGGTTTCAGTCGGGCCATCGGGCAAAACTTTCAATCTTTGATTTTTCAAATCAACTTCAATTCCTAATGCTTCCATCGGAATTACACCTAACAGTGCATTTCTCCCTGCTGGCAATTCCAAACACTCAAAAGTCCCCTCACGTCCGCATAGGGAAATTTTAGCATCTTGAAATATTCTAGCTTCGCTAATACCTATCGCTGTCTCAATAACTACTTGCTTGAGAATTTTCAAACCTAACTGGGCGATAATATTTGCAGGTAAGCATAAAGTGGTTGCCCCCGTATCCACCAAGACATTTTCTACAGTAACAGACCTTACTTGGTGAGGCGGGATCATACCATCTTCAGCCTTACCCTGATCTAGGCGATTTGTAATTTCTAGCGTCGTTATCACTTTCCCCATTGAGTTGTCAGTAGCAGTTTCCATGATTTTACCACAAATTGACATTATAAGTAGCTGGACAAAAATAAAGAATGTCATTGCGAGCCCAGCGAAGCAATCTCAAAGCCTTGCGAATTGCTTCGCTGGGCTCGCAATGACATGATTACGTTTATTTATGTCCGAATACTTATTGACGTTATATTGACATTATACATTATAAAAGTTTAATAGATTGGCATAAGCCCTATTTATGATATCATAAAAATACCGATTTTCCTAAAAAAATCCATTGTCCCAAAAAGACCATGAGCAAAAAGTTCAAATTCAGATTCCTAGTCATCGCCCTATTTTTATGCCTTGCCGGCGGCGGTTTTCTAGCAGATCGCTACCTCAAACGTCCCTTTGCCCTTCCCCTATCAACAAAATACCAATCCTGGCCTGTTAAAGTCGGTCTTCGCATCGCCACCCTGCGCGATCGAGTCCCCACAGTTGACCGCATAGTTCTAGTTCCCGACGCAGCCACATTTTTAGTAGCTATTCAACAGTGGAGTCTCCAAGGACGATGGCCGATCTTAATAGAAGATCAAAAATATACCCCAATGTTTATCCAGCGTTTTAAACCCGCTGAACTAATTCGTTTACCCAGCGTCAAACAACCCTTACCCAAGGGTAAAAAACTTGAAGAATCTATCATTCGCGCTTTAGCAACAGCCTGGAATGCAACCGATATTCCCTCTTTAAAAAATACCTGGCTACAACTTGGTTGGGAACCTCCCGGAGTAGTAATCTCCTCCGTAAATGACCCTGCATGGCCAGCAGCAGTTGCTTTAGCCGCCGATCGCGGTCAACCCTTAGTCTTTGTAGAAGGTAATTTTGGACAACCTAACGATACCCTCAATTTTGACCAATGGCAACGCCTTCAAAGAATAGTTAACAAAGCCGCAGACACTACAGGTTATCCTTACGCTAATTTAGGGGATTCTATTGATACAATCTCTCTGGTAAGACAACTAGCAGTCAAATATCAATCACCGAAAAAAGCCGATGAACAATTAGCGGTGACAGACGGTTTAGCTAGATATACAAATGGCAATCGGTGGGCAGCAGTCGGGTGGATTTATGGCTCAGAATTTCGCAGCGTTTATCAAGCGATGTGTTCGATATTTTTAGATTTTAAAACAGCAATGCTTTATGACAGTTATCAACCAGAAGGTAATTGGGAAAAATATGAAATAGAAGCACCAACAAAACAATTAAATAGAATGGATTTTAGTGTTGAACACATACAGCAACCACAAGCAAGTTTAGAAACGTGGAGAAATTTAGTTTCCCATGAATGGGATTTTGATTTGATATTCATCAACTCTAAAGGCAATAAAGACGCATTCTTTGTTGGTGGCGGTGACGCTTCAGTAAATGATATTCCCAAACTTAAATCACCCGCAGCCATTCACTTGATTCACAGTTGGTCTGCGACTTCGCCTGACGACAGAAACACTGTTGCTGGAAGATGGCTAGAAAATGGAGTTTATGCCTATGTTGGTAGCGTGCATGAACCATATTTGGCGGCATTCCTACCGCCCAAAATAATAGTTGAACGCCTATCGGCTTCCGTCCCTTTTCTAATAGCTACTCGCCTGTTAGAATCAGCCCCTTGGAAAATTACAACAATTGGCGATCCGCTGATGATTCTCAGTAAACCAAGAGAAAGAATTTCACCGAATCAGCAACCTATGCCAAAGTTAATAGATTGGTAATTGCTAATTGGTAATTGCTAATTGGTAATTGCTAATCCCTCCTACTTACCTTCCCCTTCTTCCCTAGCCCCTAGCCCCTAGCCCCTAGCCCCTTCTTCCCTAGCCCCTAGCCCCTAGCCCCTTCTTTATGACTTGTCAATCCTGGTCAAATCAATCTAAATTAAAAGTAGAAATAAAATTTAATATATCTAAACTCTTCACTAAAGTAAGCGCTCCTCAATGACTGCCATCCCTCCTGTTGGCGTGCGCCCCCCTTGCCCGCCAACACTCACCACCCGTGCATCACGTCTAACCCAACTTCTCAATCGCCTGCATCCGAGCCCAGAAACCCTCCTACTTGTCCTCTCCCTACTCATAGGGGGAGTTACAGGTGCAGGTGTTGTCACCTTTCACTACCTCATCCACTTCATCCATATCTTGATGATGGAAGACTTTATGGGGGTGATAGGTGGAGGTAGCCCTTGGGCCTTAGCCTGCATCCCCACCCTCGGCGGAGTCGCCATTGGCTTAATGCGGTGGCGGTTCCGGGATTTTGGCCCCAATATGTCCTCCCTAATTGCTGCTTCCCAAGGCTTGCAAGAACTTTCCCCTCTCAAACCTATTACCAAGATGGTAGCCGCCTCCGTTTCCCTCGGTACAGGTGCATCCCTTGGCCCAGAAGCCCCCAGTGTCGAAATCGGTGCTAATTTTGGAATGCTTCTAGCTCAAGTCCTGCAATTGTCTCAAGAACGGCAGCGCTTGCTCTTGGGAGCTGGAGCCGCTGCTGGACTTGCTGCTGGGTTCAATGCACCCATTGCTGGAGTGTTCTTTGCCCTAGAAGTCGTGTTGGGAAGCACTTTCGCGACTTCATCAGTGAGCGTTGTCCTCCTCGCCGCCGTCGTCTCCGCAGTAATTGCTCAAATCTGTTTAGGATCTCAGCCAGCTTTTGCCCTTCCAGTCTACGAAGTTCGCAGTTCCCTGGAATTGCCCTTGTACATGGGATTGGGACTCTTAGCTAGCTGTGTTTCCCTCGCGTACACCGAAGCGATTCAAATCGCTGACCGCTGTTTTCAAGGAAAAATTCCCGGATTTGCTTGGCTGGCGCAGATTCCCCGCCCGATTCACCCGATTATTGGTGGGATCTGCGTGGGCTTAGTCGCCCTGCAACTTCCGCAAGTGCTGGGCGTTGGCTACGAAACTGTCGAAGCGATGCTTCAAGATGTTAAGTTTTCCTTGCCGTTATTGCTGCTGCTGTTAGGGGCAAAACTGGCAATGACGGCGGTGAGTCTTGGTAGCGGTTTGGTTGGGGGTATCTTTGCTCCGGCGATGTTTCTAGGGGCTTCTCTTGGTTCTGCTTATGGCATCTTTTTAGCAATGCTTCCAGCTATGAGCGGTCACGTAGCGGGGCCTCCGGCCTATGCAATGGTGGGGATGGCAGCGGTGCTTGCAGGTAGTGCCAGAGCGCCTTTGACTTCTATTCTGTTGATGTTTGAGTTGACGCGGGATTATAGGATTGTGTTGCCGTTAATGGCAGCAGTGGGATTGAGTGTTTGGCTGGTGGAGTTTGTTAACCGTCGTTCTACTCACAGCTTGAACCTTCAGCAGATGGGGGTGGATGTGACTGTTAATCAGCCGCCGCAACCTATAGAGCCGTTGCAGAATTGGGAAGAACCTTTTGGCGATCGCATTGTCAATGGCATTCTTTCCTGTCAAATTCCTAGGGAGGAAGAGATTAGCGATCGCCAAGATAATACCGATATCCCTGTATTGGCGCTAGCAAGTTCAAGTTTATCGGAAGATGTTAAGCCCTTACCTGAAACAAAATCAGCAGCCTGACTAAAATTAAACTAGATCGAGAGCCTGAAACCGAAATTCTAGAATTACGATCTTTATTAACCCAAAAACCGATTACACCTTCTTCCCTCTTCCTTCTTCCCTCTTCCTTCTTCCCTCTTCCTTCTTAAATTCCAATCGCGGACTGAAAAAACTATGACTCAACAACCCCGCATTTGTATACTCGGTGGCGGCTTCGGCGGACTCTACACGGCCCTGCGATTGAGTCAATTACCTTTTGCCAAGCATCAAAAACCTGAAATCATTTTAGTAGATCGACGCGATCGCTTCCTGTTTTCTCCCCTGTTATACGAAATCCTCACTGGAGAATTACAAACCTGGGAAATTGCCCCACCTTTTGCAGAATTGCTGAAAGATACGGGTATCCGCTTTTATCAAGGTACTGTTGGTGCGATCGACATTGCCGAAAAACGAGTGCAGTTGCAAGATGGCCCGGAAATTATTTGCGATCGCTTAGTCTTGGCCCTTGGCGGTGAAACTCCCCTCAATTTAGTTAGTGGCGCAGCCGAACACGCTTTCCCATTCCGTACTATTAGCGATGCCTACCGCCTCGAAGAACGCCTGCGAATTTTAGAAACTTCTCAATCTGACAAAATTCGCATTGCCGTCGTGGGAGGTGGTTATTCTGGGGTAGAATTAGCTTGTAAATTGAGCGATCGCCTCGGCGAAAGAGGGCGCTTGCGTCTAATCGAACAAAGCGATAAAATCCTGCAAACATCGCCAGATTTTAACCGAGAAGCCGCAAACATTGCCTTAGAAAAACGCGGTATCTGGATAGACTTAGAAACAAGTGTCGATGCTATCGGGCCAGACACAATTTCTCTAGCTTACAAAGGACAGATAGACATTTTGCCAGTAGATGCTGTCCTCTGGACGGTAGGAATGATTGTATCACCGGCGGTGCGTGCACTTCATCTCCAGCAAAATCTTCGGGGTCAATTAATAGTTGAATCCACGCTACAAGTAGTTAATAACCCAGAAATCTTTGCCTTGGGAGACATAGCTGAATGCGTTGATGCTGACGGTCAAAAAGTCCCCGCCAGTGCTCAAGTAGCCTTCCAGCAAGCTGACTACACAGCCTGGAATATATGGGCATCCCTCACCGATAGACCTTTGCTTCCTTTCCGCTATCAGCCCCTAGGAGAAATGTTAACATTAGGAGTTGACAATGCTACTTTTGCTGGCTTAGGAATTAAACTGGACGGTCAAATGGCTCACATAGCCCGTCGCTTAGCTTATCTCTATCGAATGCCAACATTAGATCACCAAATCAAAGTAGGTTTTAATTGGATAGCTAGACCAATTCAGGAAATGCTTGTAAAGTAATTTGTTAGTTGTTATACGTAACGCCGCCATCCTGGCGGTTTCTTTAC
>NZ_JARFTR010000073.1 GCF_029167235.1 Kamptonema sp. UHCC 0994
ACCGCCCAGAGGGCGGCGTTACGAAATATCTATCTTAATCATTCTCAAGGTTTAGCGTAATAAGCTTAACTCACAAACCATAAACTATTAAAGGTACATTACCATGAAATCACCTAATGAGAAATCTCTGGTAGATTCTGAAAATCAAGAGATTTCAGAGACTAATCCTGAGCTAGTAAACGAGAATTTGGTCGATCCTTCAGCCTTCAAATTGCCTGCTTCCGAACAGAGATTACCTGCTTGGCGAGTCTGGGTTCCCTTGCTGTTACAAATAGCCTTGATCGTTTCAGTCCCAGCTCAGGCAGTTTATACTCATATTACAGGGAAAACAGTTATACTCCAGACAGCGCCCGTAGACCCATACGACCTTTTACGAGGATATTCCCAAACTCTAGGCTATGACATTTCTAATCAAAATAATCTGAATCGTCTCCCTGGGTGGAAAGACTTACCAAGTGACTCAGTACCTTGTCCAGTTAATAGCACAAATTGCTCAAAATCACCACAATATTTAAAGCCAGGAACCAGTATTTATGTAATTCTGGAAGCACCTAAAACTACGAGTAATTCTGGCAGACCTAAACCTTGGAAACCAGTACGGGTTAGTATTAATAAGCTTACAAACTTGCCAGCAAATCAGGTAGCAATTAAGGGAAAATATAATGGAGGGCGCATTGAATATGGACTAGAAACTTATTATATGCCAGAAAATCGGCGGGAAGAAGTCAATGCTGATATCCGTGAAACTCAATCTCGACAACCACAGTCTTTTGTAGTCGAAACGAAAATTGATGCCGAGGGTCATGCAGTACCAGTGAGTCTATGGGTGCGCGATCGCAATTATCGCTTTTAAAAGATTCTACACCTTTTTCCTTCTTCCTTCTCTCCTAGATAAGTTAAGCCTTCTTCCTTCGGTTATACTTGCAACTGCCAGAGGGGATAGACTGGAAACAGTAACCGTTGAGACCGAAAAACCATCTTTCCCTAAAGTTTACCGGGTTTTTGCGTGTGACACTCTAAAAAGTTACACTACCGAGCTTGTGTAATTGAGCGACTGCATCTAAGCTGTAGTAACCTCCGCATATCAATTTTAATTGGGTAGTTAACTATGAAATTTCCAAATTTTGCGTCGGTATGTACCACATTACTTTTAGGCGCAACTGCGACGCTTTTCGTGAGCAACAGTGCGATCGCCGCTGAAAAAATCGTGCTCAAGTACGGCCCTTTTGCTCAGTCAGTCAAAATCAGTGACCTAGAAAATTTTGTCAAAACGGGAGAAAAAACTCCTACCCTGGCTACCATATTGCGAATTTCCAAGCAAGATGCTGATACACTTCGAGGACTAATGTCTTTAGAAATTGGAGTCAACATTGTCACTTTAGACCGGGTACTCAACAGCAAAGTCGGTGAAAATGCACTGATTGAAATTGGCAAAAGTCTTCGGACTCGTTCTCGTGCTGAAAGTCATAAAGCTTTGAGAGGCGCTGTGATTCTTTCGGCTGCGGACAATAACAAGTTATCTTTACTGGAAGTCCTCCAAAAATATCCTACATCAGAGATTGATGTGGAAGTTGGAAACATTGGCAATACTGTTGAAAAACTTAAGGGTTTATCAGGAAATCTGCAAAACCTGCTTAACACTAAGTAATTTGCCATTAGTTTAAAAGGGAACCGTCAGCATCTGGCTCGATATTTTGCCCAGAAACTTCTACTGGCTCAATATATTGGCTATCCATTAAGAATGTTCCCTTAGAAAACCGGACTCCCCAATAATTCCCTGGACGGCGATCTGCGATCGTTCCCTCTTCACCAAGGCGAATTACGTGGGGAGGCCGTAGCATGGGCATAGGTTCGGCAGTCTTAACATAGGGTGGTAAGACTGTAACTCTGACTTTCTCGCCAATAGTAAATTGTTTTTCCATTATTCTATTTGTTTTCCATCTCTAGTGGAGATTTAAGGTAAGTTGGCAAAGCCAGTTTTTTTATTGATTTTATTTTATAGCAACCGCCAAGGTGGTTAGGACATTCTGAGTTCCTGCCACATAGATTCTATTCACTTCTTCCCTAGCCCCTAGCCCCTAGCCTCTAGTCCCTAGCTATAGTTGCTATCTCGCTAAGTTACCAGCTAGCTAGTTATGTCACACTATAAGTAAAAACACGGGCAAAAAGATCGCAGGGGGTAAAGATCGTGGCTACAAGCCGTCGCGTTGAGCGCGTCAGTTCGCTGATTAAACGTGAAGTCAGCTTGCTGTTGCTCAACGGTATCAAAGATGACCGCGTAGGTGCGGGGATTGTCAGTGTTACTGACGTGAATGTTTCTGGCGACCTTCAGCACGCCAAAATCTTTGTAAGTATCTACGGTACTGATGAAGCAAAAGCAGAGGCGATGGCCGGCTTGAAGTCGGCTACTGGCTATGTGCGTAGTGAGTTGGGTCATCGGGTGGGTCTGCGGCGAACGCCGGAGGTGGTTTTTTTAGAAGACCATTCTTTGGAACGCGGCGATAAGATGCTGTTGTTGCTCAATAAGCTCTCGCAAGAGCGCAAACCTGATGACATTCTGGATGAGGAAGATTCCGCACCAGATGATGACATTAAGGTAGATGAAATCGATTAGTTTTTTGTCTGCGGGCAGGCGTAATAATTGGTAATGGCTGATGGTTGTTGGGTTATTGCCTAAAGAGCCATTAGCTATTCCCATTTTTGTATTTTCTATGTATTTTCTATGATTGAGAATCTATCTTTAGCAGAACTTGTGGCTCAAATGGTGGTGGTACGAGCTTCTGGCTACCTTTTTGACCACCAAATTCGATATCCTGAGTGGGAGCCACCTGCTAGTAAACTCCGCTATTGGTTGGAAAAACTTGGTGTTGGCGGGGTGATTTTGGTGGGAGGAAGTGCGGCGGAGTTGGCTGTGCGATCGCAATTACTCCAATCTTGGGCAAAAATCCCTCTGCTGTTGGCGGCTGATATTGAAGAAGGTGTGGGTCAACGGTTTGCAGGTGCTACTTGGTTTCCGCCACCGATGGCTATTGGTGCTGTTGCTCAGAAAGATGGAGATCAAGCTGAGTGCTATGCTGAAGAAATGGGAGCGATTACGGCGAGTGAAGCGATCGCGATCGGTTTGAATTGGGTATTAGCGCCGGTGGTGGATGTGAATAATAATCCTGATAATCCAGTGATTAATGTCCGCGCTTTTGCCGAAACGCCTGAGTTGGTAAGCCGTCTAGCTACTGCTTTCATTCGCGGGGCCCAAAAATATCCGGTTTTAACTACTGCTAAGCATTTTCCTGGTCATGGCGATACGGCGGTTGATTCTCATTTAGAATTGCCGACTCTACCTCATTCTGCTACAAGATTGGCTGAAGTTGAATTGCCTCCTTTTATTGAGGCTATTGCTGCTGGGGTGGATGCGGTGATGAGTGCTCACTTAATTATTGCGGCTTGGGATACGGAATGGCCTGCAACGCTATCGCCGAAAATTTTGACGGGTAAATTGCGCCAAGAGTTAGGTTTTGAGGGGTTGATTGTCACGGATGCTTTGGTGATGGGTGCGATCGCTAATCAGTATGGTACTGAAGTGGCGGCGGTTTTAGCAGTAGCAGCGGGTGCTGATATTTTGTTGATGCCACAAGATGCGGAGGCTACTATTCAAGCAGTGTGCATTGCTGTCGCTGAGGGCCGGATTTCGCGATCGCGCATTGAAGATTCTGTCCAACGAATTTGGCAAGCTAAAGCTAAAGTCGGCTTGTCTGTCAAAAATAGCGGAGACTGGGTGACTGGGGAAAATTTAACTTCCTCATCTCCCCCTCTCCCCATCTCCCCCTCTCCCAGTCTCCCCCTCTCCCTTCTTCCTTCTTCCTTAACTGTCTCGGCGAATATTTTGCGAGATTCTCTAAAAGTTGGTGGTTCTTTGCCTTTGCGGGTAGAATCGACCAAAAGTGGGGATAATTTACGCAATTTAGTAATTGTTGATGATGTTTTAGGTTGCGAATTTTTGGGACATCATACTCCCGCGATCGCAGTTCCCAAACAGCGAGGTTACAAACTTCAAATAATTGATGACCGTACCGAAATACAGTCCGATGAAGACTTGATATTTTCTAATAACAACCCTTGTCATCCTTCTACAGAGGGTTTTTCTCCCACATTACTGCAAGTTTTCATTCGCGGTAACTGTTTTCGAGGGAGTGCCGGTTTAACCCAAGCAGCGGGGGACTTGTTTAAAAAGTTGTTAAAAACAGGGGAACTTCAAGCTGTCGTAATTTACGGTAGTCCTTACATCCTTGAGCAATTCTTAGGGGCGTTACCGCCTTCGATTCCTTACGTTTTTTCTTACGGGCAAATGCCAGTAGCGCAAGAGATTGCTCTTGAAGCGTTGTTTGGCGGGGCTTAGGGAGGGGGATCTCTTGAGCTCTTGAGCAGGGGAGGAAATACTAAAAGAAACTGCATGATGAAATGTTAAGGGAGCACAAGAGTGCTCGCTCAGAGTTTCATCCTGTTTCTGAAATAATAATAAGAAATTTGTATCACCGTATACGGACAAAAAAAGTGTTCACTCCACTCGATATGCAGTATAGTATTACAAGTGCGGTAAATTTCTTAGGCAACCCCACGAGGGCTTATGATTCACACTACAATCCAATATTCCTTAGATGTCATCCAAGATGAAGCACGTCAACTCGTGCACGAGGGTGTCGTCAGCCGTCAACAGCCCATTTATACACTCTGCCAATACATTCCAGCTCGTGAATGGTCTTGCGTAGAGGGCGAATTAGAAAAATGTGATTTCTTGCTCAGAGACCGGATTGGCGACCTCATCGGTGCTGAGAACTGGGATAATGACTAAAGCTCTACTTCACTCTGACTCGCTTTTAACGGCGATCGGCAGAGTGTGGCGGACGCTAACATTATAATTTGAGTGTTCGTTGAGCAAACTCAAAGCAGGATAGACAACTGCTGAATCTTAAAACGCGCCCTGCTAATCTTGATTAGCGCAGCAGTTAGCTTATTGTGGAGCAGCATTAGAAAAAGTTAAGGTTGGTTCAACCTAAAGTTGCCCGATCAACCTGAAGTTGCCCATATTAACTAGAAGCAGCCGTCTGCGTAGTTTCAAACAGCAAGCAAAAACCTATTGATTGCATAACAGTCAACTACTGAATAGGTTCTATTAAACAACACTAAGACTGTTAAATAATCAAGGGTTTTAGGCAGGTAAACACTCTAAAATCCTGCGATTAGTCATCGGCGCGAAGATTTTCCAACTCAGCTCTGAGCGCGGCTACTTGTGCAGTTAATTCTTGAATCTCTAGTCGTGGGTCTGACTGTCCTGCGGGTTCAGCAGGAACCCCGATCGGAGGATCGGAAGTGACTTCAGTTTGAGCGCTATCCTGGGTGTTTTGTTGAGTGAAAATAGTATCAACAAAATTGCGGGCTTCCCTTTCAGTTAGTTCTCCTTGTTGGGCCCACTCCTCTGTAAGTTGGGTGAAGTTTTCTGATTTCAGTTTGCTGAGATTCTCATCTCGTTTTTGGGAGTCTTGCAAAGTGTCAATCACAAAGGAAGTTGCGCCCAATGTCACGCGGAATCCTTTTTGCAGCATTTGAGTTAGATTATCAGAATTCATTATCAATATTAATTTTCGCTGGAGAACAGTATCGGTTTGGATGGGGAAGAAAGTATGGCTGGGAAAGCCACTTTTTGTCTAACAACTGAATATATCAGAACAGGGTGCTGTCTGGCGATCGCGTTAGGCTTTCAGCAGCAGCGCCCCAATAATAGCCAATGTAAATTTTACCAAAACAGGCAAATCTCAGCCTACTTGTTCTAGATACTGGTTCAAATCCTCTACGATACGGGTGAGTTCGGCTTCTGTGGTAATGCGGATGCGATCGTCCCGCAGTGTAATCAAAACTTTGGCGGCGAAGGGACTCGGCCAAATATTGGGATTGCAGAAAATCTCAAGGAAGATATCTCCTGTGTAGCGATATTCCATTGGCTTGCGGGGTGTGGCTTTACCTGCGCCAGTAGATGGTTTGCTGGCTGCTGCTGCTTTGAGATTTTCCATCAAGGCTGCGATCGCAGTTTGTAATTCTCGCGCAGCTTGGGGGGTAAAACTAAAAGTGACAGAACCCTCGATTAAATTCAGCGTTAGTTGAGCAAGAGGCATAGGTCAAGAAATTTAACACACTGATTTAATGCTAAAAGATATAGTCAACTTTGCAAAAGTTTTCTACCAAAATCATGCGCTACAACCCCTAACTATTAAAAATATTCTCAACAAGCTACGAAGAAATAACCAGCTCAACTAGCTGTAGCCTTTAAATCTTAAGGGTCTTAACCTATTGTTCGCGCTATAACCTTTAAACTAGAAGCAATAGGACTTAATGGCGAATTAAGGAGATGTTATGGCTGCTGACAACCGTCCCGAAGTCCGTAAGGTTTTAATCATCACCCTGCTGCTAAATTTGCTGGTATTAGCGATCAAGGTTGTAGTGGGTTGGTTAACAGGCTCCCTCAGTTTAATGGCAGATGCCTTGCACAGTGTGACCGACAGCGCCAACAATATTTTAGGGTTGGCGGTGAATCATTTTGCGGCTCCGCAACCAGATCGTCAACATCCTTATGGACACCAGAAATATGATGCGGTGGGGGCTCTCGCGATCGCAGCTTTTCTACTAATTGCCTGCTTTGAAATTCTCAGCAGTGCAGTTGAAAGACTGGTTTCTGGTGGCAAACCTGCGAGAATATCCCCACCAGAACTATGGATGCTGCTAATTGTATTAGGAATCAATATTTTTGTTGCCTTCTACGAGCGCAAAGTTGGTCAACGCAATGGTAGTGCAATTTTGGTGGCAGATGCTCAACACACCATGAGTGATATTTGGGTGACGATGATGGTGATCGGCGGGTTGATTGGAGTATGGCAAGGTGAGGTTTGGCATTTGCCTCAATTGCAATCTCTGGATGTAATTTTAGCTTTCCCGGTAGCTTTGTTAGTATTTTACAGTGGCTGGAAAGTTTTAAAAGAAAATCTACCTTTACTCGTGGATGAAATGGCAATTCCGCCAGAAACTATTCAGGCGATCGCAATGGAAGTACCAGGAGTAGTTAACTGTCACGATATTGCTTCTCGCGGTACGATCGGTCGTCAAGTGTTTATTGAAATGCACCTGATTGTCGATGCCAAGGATGTAGAAAGTGCTCACTTAATTACAGAAGCAGTGGAAGAGCGCTTGCAAGAAAGATTCAACCCTGCTAGAATTTTGATTCATGTAGAGCCGCCTGCTTATCATTCTGACCAAATTACCTACTAGAGGAAGAGTTTAGTTAAGAAGGAAGAGGGAAGAGGGAAGTTTGATCGTAGTTAAAAGTCAATCATTTCTTTCCTGTCTTAAAATTGGTTAAGCGAAATGCTTCTTTAACCAATTATTCATTAAGTTTAACGTTAATTTAATCAAGCTTTTGACGGGGTTCGAGCCAGGGCTGTTTCATTCTCTGTAGGGGCAATCCCCCCGTGGTTGCCCCAATATCTGAAACCCCCATTCGATCGTCTGTGGAGAGGGTAGGCACGGGGGCACTACCCCTACAAAACCCTCGTTTTCCTGAGAATGAAACAGCCCTGGGGTTCGAACCCCGTCAAGTATCAAGCTCTATTACGGATTGGGTACAGGAGATGGCAAAACTGGAGCCGTTACAGGAGGTACTGCATTTGGCTCAAACTGACCAATTTGGTATCTTGCATCAATGCAAGTAGCTAATAACTGTTCTGTGGGAGACTTAAGTTCGCGGCTCAAACCAACTACACATTCAGAAAAGCGCTCTGGCAATAAGCTACGGCGGCAATGGTCGAGCACTGAGGCGATGGGGGCTCCTTGAGCTTTTGAGTTGATATCTACCACGCAAGTTGCTAGCTCATCGGGACGACGTACCCGCCTACAGTTAAATAGCGCATCCATCGCGGCGACTTTGGTTTTGGTATTGATTTGAGAAACACACATGGATACATCTCTGGGATGAAGGGCGGCGGCACAGGCTGCTGCTGCTGCTTCTGGGACAACTCCGACGGCTACCATCTCTTGAGCGCAGATGCGGTAGGAATTTTTGTTCTGATTGAATTTCCAATTCCAATTAATATTGATCGCCCCGGCTGGTGACATTGGCAGCGCCGCACTCAATAAGCTGGCAGCCGCTAGCGCCGTTGCTCCTACGGAGACCCAGTGCGGAGCTTTACGCGGTTCTATGGTGGTGAATATTTGGCTCAAAAAGCTGGAAAGATTAGAATATGGCATGGCAGATAGAGTTTATTGTTTGCAGAGGTAGATAAAATTCGGCTCACACCAAGATTATAGGAAATCGGTGAAAACCCCGTGACTTTAATACGTAACGCCGCCCTCTGGGCGGTTTCTTTACCGC
>NZ_JARFTR010000150.1 GCF_029167235.1 Kamptonema sp. UHCC 0994
ACATACCGCCCAGAGGGCGGCGTTACGAAATTTACCAATTACTAATTACCCCATTCTCGCAACCATAAATTAAGTTGCAGTTGAAACTCCCGCAGGCCGAATTTGTTTTGCAGGCGCATACAATTCATTCCCATTTAGGATGTCCAAATTCAGACGATAGCCAACATTGCGAACAGTTTGAAGCACACTAGGCTGTCGGGGATCGATCTCAATCTTTTTACGCAAAGACAGCACATGAGTGTCAATAGTTCGCGGATTATCAATAGAATCTGGCCAAGCTCTCCGTAACAAATCCGATCGCGACAGCGGTACTCCTCCAGCTTGAGCTAGCACATAGAGCAAGCTAAATTCTTGAGGAGTCAGATCGATCGGCTCCCCCTGCAACCGAACGCGGCGCTGTACCAAATCAATTTTGAGTTCCCCGCAATCCAAAGTAGCAGGGGGGATAGTATTGCGGTTGCGCCGCATCAGAGCCTCCACCCTAGCCATAAACTCTTGCATCCCAAAGGGTTTTGTTAAGTAATCATCGGCTCCCGATCGCAAACCTTCCACGATATCAGCTTCCGCACTGCGAGCAGAGAGCATCAAAATTAGCGACTGCTGCTGTTGCTGAAGCCATCGGCAAAATTCTAACCCGTCTCCATCGGGTAGTTCTGCGTCAAGAATAACTAGGGAAGGCTGGCGAGTATAAAATATTTCCCTAGCATGATGAATGTCGGCTGATTGGTGTACCCAAAACCCGACCTGCTGTAGGTGCCAGCCTAAGAGCGATCGGAGGTGCGGATTTCCTTCAATAATCGAAATACAAGCAGATCCCACAGAGGCTCGTTTCCCATATCACTAATCGCTACCAGATTATCAGAGCTTTTGTCATGGTTTTGTAACCATCGCTACCCAAGCCTTAGCTGCACTTAAAGCCATCAAAAAGCTCTACACCCAAATTTTAAAGATTTAGTCAACTTTTAAGTCTCATTTGGCAGAAAGCTTAGAGCCTTCTCCGGGTTGTCATAGAATGAAAGTAGTAGTCCCCCCTCAGCCAAACCCCCCCCATGCTAAAACCCTTTATTAAAATTCACGCTTCCATTCATCACCTTTGCTGTTGGGAGTTGACAAATCTGCCAGCTCAAATTAAACTCCCACAAACTCTAAGCTCCATTGTGGGATATTTTATCCAGTTTGATCCCAAAATTTACCAAAATCCTGACTCGATTAAGTGCATACGGAATTATCTAGCTGTAAGTGGGGTATAGAAAGGGACACTAGCCTCTAAAGTTCCTCCCCAAGGCAGCTTTATCCCCTAAAGTCGCAATTAACAGGGAAAAATTGCTCCTTTCCAGCCAACTCAGCTCAAAGGAAACCTGTTGGTAAACCCCCCAGTCATGTAGAGATAAACCCTAAACAATTTCAACTTTACACCATGCTTCAAGATACTCATACCATCCGCCACTACCAAAAACTCACCGATGCCCTCGTCGAAATGTGGAATAGAGGTTATCGCTTCGATGACTTACGGCTGTACTTAGACGGTTATTTAGCTGCTTTAAGACATACAAATGCGATCGAACCTTACCTAATCCATAGATTAGAGGAGGAAGCTACTCGCTATATCTACGACCCCTCGAATTTTGAAGTACCTATGCCGCAACCCGAATCTGGCTACTATTAACAACACAGCTTTGTAGCTTTTTAATAGATAAAAGATGTCAATGTTTTATTGGGTTTCGTACCTCAACCCAACTTATCTGAGTTTGGAAATCGGTAAATAGGTAGACATAATTAATATGTCATTGCGAGTGAAACGAAGCAATCGCCAAGCCTTGAGATTGCTTCGTTTCACTCACAATTGCTTACCTAAAAAGTGCTCTATAGAGCTTTTCTCAGGAGGAAAACAATAAAGTTTTCTTCAGGAAGCCAAAGCCACTTCTACCATTTCCTGCAATTCGCCCTTCTGATAGAGTTCGATCATAATATCTGAACCACCGACAAACTCACCGTTAATATAAACTTGAGGGATAGTCGGCCAGTTAGAATACTCCTTAACTCCCTGACGAATTTCGGAGTCTGCTAAAACATCAACTGTCTCAAAAGGAACTCCCAAGCTATTAAGAATTTGCACCACATTGTTAGAGAAACCACACTGGGGCATTAACTTATTTCCCTTCATAAAAACCAAGACTTTGTTTTGCTTCACCAAGCTTTCAATTTTGTCGTGTGCTGCCGTACTCATGGTTATTCCTCAACTTGTTTTATTGTGTTATTTTCAGTCTGAAAAAATCTAGTTAGTTAACTGTTAACTGTTAACTGTTAACTGTTAACTGTTAACAATTTCCCTAAGCAAGTTAACTTTCTGCTGCCCATTCTGTAGGAGTGTAGGTTTTCAACCCTAGAGCATGGATGGCTTCACTCGCCATCGCTTCTTTGAGGGTACTATAAACCAGTTGGTGCTGTTTGACTCGGCTTTTTCCTTCAAACTCGGAAGAAATTACGATCGCCTGGTAGTGATCGCCACCGCCAGTCAAATCGTCTACTTGTACTTTAGCGTCAGGCAATCCAGCCTGGATCATTGCCATTACTTGAGATGGGTTAACCATTATCGATCTCTGATAGACTACTGCAATTTAGATTTTAATTGAATTATTTGGTTGACGAACTCGGCTGAGCGTCACGGGCGGGCCGGGGATAGGGGACATCCACAAACCCCAGTTCTAATAACTGCTGGTAAGCTTTTTTTCCCAAGTCGCGAGTAGGCTGCTGAGAGCGGATAATCTGAATTAGCAGGGGAACTGCCAATTCCGGCTTATTTTGGGCTCGGTGTACCAACGCCAACCGATAAGTGGCTTCATCCCGCATCTGGGCTGTTTCCAAAGCCTTTGTGCGGTTGGTGTCGGCCAGACGATTATCAATCCCTGAAAAAGCTGTTGCCAGTTGTTGGTAAAAATTAGACAACTGATTAAAAACTTGACGGGACTCTTGAAGTTTTTGGGCAGCTAGAACATAATTCTGATCGGAAATGGCAGTGCTTGCCTCAGACATTAAACGTTGTCCTCCTGGTATGCTCAGAAGGCTGTCTGGCCCCGCAGGGCGGAGATTGTTCGGATCGGTCGGATCGAGAGGATCGGCCGCGTCTCGGTTCTCTGGCAGAGGGGATTGCTGTGCCTGGACGCGGAGAGGTTGCAGCAAGATGAAAGCTGCGATTACCGCAAGAGTAATCCGGGCGGTGGAGCGTAGGAGGCAAACAGTTCCAGAGTGTACCATGAAGTAACTTTGCCCGTTGGCGGCAAGAAAAAATTTTAAGTGTCTGGCGATCTTACCACTATTTGCGATCTAAATCTGGTAAAATTATGCAGAATTTACGTTTTCCCTCAAAGTGTACCGAAAAGATAGTCTGAACATAGGAACTATACACTAAGACTTAAAGTAAAGCATACAGGTCTATTGCAGATGACATTGCCAGTTAACCCGTCCCCCGCAGTTTTACAAGATTACCAAGGTACAGGAGTCCCAGAAGAAAGTGTGGGATTTATTTTGCAGCGGGGGGGTGAAGAATTAGCCCTTACCAAGGCAAGCGATCGCTTTACGGTGCGTATGTCCCCCCAAGCAGAAACCGTTCAAAATTGGGCATCCCAAATCCCCGGAAAACTGCAAGGAACTGTACCGCAAAGTGACTTAGAAGAATTTACGATCGATCCAGCGCAGCGGGACGCAGCAATGCAGACGGCTCGATCTTTAGATACAGTAGTTTTTGCTAGCCATGTCTACCACCCCAGAGACAATCCGGCTACGTTATTTTACTTGACAGACCAAATCACAGTTCAATTTGCCGAGGGAGTGGAGCTCGCGGCCCGCGAGGCGATCGCATCTTTTGTAGGATTGCAAATAGTCCGTCCCATACCAGGGATACCCAACGCCTTTGTCTGCCAAGTTACCAAAGAATCTACAGAAAATCCCCTTAAAATCGCCAACCGCTTGACGCGATACCGAGAAGTTTTAGTCGCCGAACCAAATATTGCCGTACAAGCTCAGCAGCACTATATCCCCCGCGACACCCTTTATAGCAAACAATGGTATCTCAATAACAAAGGTGGCAGTCAATTGGGTGCTGGTTCCCACATTTCTGCTGAGCAAGCTTGGGACATAACTCGCGGTACTCGTTCTGTAATTATTGCGATCGCAGATGACTCCGTTGACCTCAACCACCCCGACTTTAAAGGTTCAGGCAAAATAGTCGCCCCCTTAGACTTAAAAGATAACGACTTTTCGCCGATGCCAGTAGCAGAATCAGACAATCACGGCACATCTTGTGCTGGTGTCGCAGTCGCAGAAGAAAATGGCATCGGTATTGTCGGTGTCGCCCCCGGCTGTGCCCTGATGCCCATCCGCACTACAGGCTACCTCGACGACGATTCCATCGAACAGATATTTAACTGGGCCATCAACAAAGGAGCCTCAGTCATTTCTTGCAGTTGGGGGCCTAGTGCCGTTTACTTCCCCCTATCCCTCCGACAAAGTGCGGCCCTTACTAGAGCCGCTACCCAAGGGCGCAACGGCAAAGGCTGCGTAATCGTCTTTGCTGCGGGTAATGCCAACCGTCCCGTTAACGGCACAATTAATGAGAAAGGCTGGCCGAAAAATATACTCAGCGGTCAAACTAAATGGCTGGGAGGCTTTACAGTCCATCCAGACGTAATCACCGTTTCGGCAAGCACTTCCCTAGGCAAAAAAGCCGCTTATAGCAATTGGGGTAGCGGGATCTCCGTCTGTGCTCCCAGCAATAACGCCCCGCCGGGAATGTGGTTGCAAGAAACTGGATTTGTGAGTACGCCTCCAGAGGTGACAACCGCGCTCCCTGGTTTAGGGGTATTCACTGCTGACCGAGTAGGAATGGCTGGGTACGATCAAGGGGACTACACTGCTTATTTTGGTGGTACTTCTAGCGCTACCCCAGTAGTAGCAGGGGTTGCAGCTTTGGTGCTGTCGGCAAATCCTAATTTAACCGCACAGGAAGTGCGGGGTATTCTCCAACAAACGGCTGACAAGATTGTTGATACTGACCCCGATCCCCAATTTGGTACTCAAATGGGTACTTACAATACTTATGGTCGCTGCGACTGGTTTGGATATGGCAAGGTGAATGCTTTGAAGGCTGTGCAGGCGGCGGTGAAAATGGGCGGAGGTGCCGCTGGCGTGACAAAATTCGCCGATATAAACGGACATTGGGCGCAGGCTTTTATTGAAGGTCTAATCGCTGCCAATATAATTAGTGGGTTTCCTGATGGCACCTTTAAGCCAAATGACCTTTTAACTCGCGCTCAATATGCGGCGTTGTTAGCTAAGGCTTTTGATTTAATTCCGAGAGTAGCTGCTACGAATTTTATCGATGTTTCTGCTACGTTTTGGGCACGGTCAGTAATTTTAAAGGCAAATCAGGCGGGGTTTTTGGTAGGATTTCCGGGGTTGAGGTTTTTGCCAGACCAGAATTTAACTCGCGCTGAGGCAATTGTCTCTTTGGTGAATGGTTTACAACTGACTGGGGGTAGTCTGAGTGCTTTAACCGTGTATAGCGATCGCACTCAAATCCCCTATTATGCTGATTGGCAGGTAGCAACGGCGACTGAAAAGAAGATCGTGGTTAATTATCCTGTTCGCACTCGGCTTTCACCAATTCAATATATTACCCGCGCTGAGATTTCAGCTCTAATTTACCAGACTTTGGTAGCAACAAATCGGGCTAAGCCAATTACTTCTCAATATATTGTCTAGGAATTGGTAATTGGTAATCCGTAACGCCGCCCTCTGGGATGCACAAATGTCTAGTACCCGATTGGGATCGAGCTGGAATGGCTCTATTTGGCTATAAGCTACAGAGAATTTTTGATATTGCAACCGCCAAGGCAGTTAGGACACTCGATCGTGGCTGAAACCATTGACTCTCTTTCCCTTCTTTCCCTAGCCCCTAGCCCCTAGCCCCTAGCCCCTAACCGCCCTGGCGGTTGCTATATTGCAGTTACTCGCGACTGTCTTGCCAAGCAAACTCAACAAGTAACTGGGATTGATTCACATAACATTCTTTTTGTCAATCGGAAACTTCGTTTCTAATCCTTAACCGTTAACAACTGTGAAGTTTTGCTGCCTTTTAGCTAAGAGCTTGGAAACACTGCGGTACACTAGGCCATGATTCTCTGTGAAAGATAGGTGGTGGAAGCTCGCCGTCAAATCTATTCACTTGCAGATACAGCAAATTTTGATGACTCGTTTGGAGCTTTTATTCAATGTCTCATGCAGTCAAAATCTACGATACCTGCATTGGCTGTACCCAATGCGTCCGCGCTTGCCCGCTTGATGTTTTAGAGATGGTTCCCTGGGATGGCTGCAAAGCCGGTCAGATTGCCTCTTCCCCTCGCACAGAAGACTGTGTGGGCTGCAAGCGGTGCGAAACTGCTTGTCCCACTGACTTTCTGAGCATTCGGGTTTACCTGGGAGCTGAAACAACTCGCAGTATGGGTCTAGCATACTAAGAAGCTATTAGCACGCTCTTTGGGATCGGCCTGATGAGGGGGCGTTAATCGCCCCCTCTCTTGTGAGTAATTTTGAAAAGCCTATAATTATATCACAAGTCAGAAGTCAAAATTCAAAAGTTATTGGACAGCAATCTCATCGCTAAAAAGGAGACAGCATGAAATACTTTTCAATCGTGATGGATTTGCTGCGGGAACGCCAGCAATTCCTTGAAGACCTCCGCCAAGGCGTAAGACTACAATCTAAAATCTTAGGTCTGTTGATTTCCAGTTGCGTATTCTTCGCCATCTATGGCGCTATCATTGGTGCAGCGAATAGTTGGCAACAAGCAATCATGTCAGCGATAAAATTGCCAGCTCTTTATATAATTACAGTTATCATCTGTTTTCCCACATTATATTTTTTTAATGTAATGTTTGGTTCCAAGCGTTCCTTCGAGCAATATTTGGCATTGCTAATGACGGCTGTGGCGTTAATTGGAGTTTTACTCTTAGGATTTGCCCCAATTTCGCTATTTTTTCTAATTAGCACCTACGATTACCAGTTTTTTAAACTGTTAAATGTTGCTATTTTCTCACTCACAGGCTTTCTCGCTGTTAATTTTTTATATCAAGGTATGCAGTTGCTTTCTAAGGAAGACCCCGAAGGTAACGAAATTCGCGACAAAATTTTGAAATTCTGGCTGATACTTTATGCCTTTGTTGGCTGTCAATTGGCATGGACGCTAAGACCTTTTTTCGGAGCACCAGGAGCACCTTTCGAGCTATTTCGCAGTCGAGACAGCAACTTTTATCTGAATATAGTACAAGCGATATCTGAAATTCTTGGTTATCGCTAAACTTTTAATTAGGAAATCTGAAACTGTTATGCAGCAAGATTTGGAGGAGTTGAGAATTACTGAGAAAGAACTAGAAGAGTTAAGCAGTGTAACTTTGAGTGATGTTTTAATGGGTAATTTATACCGAACTTCTGTGCTTCGTGAGAGTTTGATAGGCAAGAAAAGGCGCGGCCGCCAACAACTTGCCTCTTTGATTTTCAATGAAGTTTTGATATTTGGCTTAACGTTAATTATTTCAGTTCCCATTACTTTGCTTGTTACTAAAAATACTGCTTCTGTACCAGATACTCAGGCATTTTTCCAGTTTTTACAATTAACTTTAGTCCTGTCTATTTTCTTGAGTTGCGCCTGGAATATTTATATGTGGTTGAAAGCAAAACCTCTAGCAGCTTTGGCGAATTTGGCGGATGAAGTAGAGAAATATAATGAGGTGATTCAGGCTGTAGATATTATTGACAAGTTAACTGCTGTGGGTAATTTGCCAGTAAATTTGATTAACAGAAAGGATGCAGTTAAAGCATTGAATGTTACTAGAGATAGTTTGATTTGTGCATTGAGAAGTGAAAGGATTCTCAGAGAAAATCAAGAGTTTATTGGTCGCCGCTATGAGTTATTTGTTAATATTGAAAATAATCTAACTGCTTTAATGGCTTTTGATGTTAATAACCAAGCAAGTGAATATGGACGATTGTTGAATGAGGCGCTAGAAATTGGGATGAGCGTGCATAAAGAGGTAAGGAAATTACAGGATAAGTAGTCGGACATAAATATAGTTATGTCATTGCGAGCCAAGCGCAGCGCGTCAAGCGAAGCGCAGTTGCGAGCCAAGCGAAGCGCGTCAAGCGAAGCGCAGTTGCGAGCCAAGCGAAGCGCAGTTGCGAGGGTACGAAGCAAGCCCGAAGC
>NZ_JARFTR010000312.1 GCF_029167235.1 Kamptonema sp. UHCC 0994
GCGAGTGCGATGGCAGTATCTCTAGTCTAATTAGTAGTCGTAACGCCGCCCTCTGGGCGGTAAAATAACCGCCCAGAGGGCGGCGTTACAAAGAAAAGTTATCTGATTGTAGGGGAACTGCTAATTCAATTTCCTCGCACCGCTGCAATAAAGCTTCGATTTCCTGGGCTAAAAAAATTACTTCTGGCCAAGAGGAACCGCTGACCAAATCTTGAGCGTGAGCTAACTTATTTCTCAAAGCTTCCGCTGATTTCAAAAAACGCTCTCCGTAGCGCTTAGATTTAAGTGCCAATCGCTCAATAACCTGTGACGATGAGAGAATTAAATCCCGCTTGTCACAAAATTGGAGATAATCAAGTAAATCAATAGCTTCATTTCTAGCTCGTCCCTGTTCCCAGAGATTTTTTGCAGCTACTACTCGCTCCTTTTTAAGGAATTGTTGCCAAGAATCATGGGGGTAATAAATGCGGATTAGCCGTAGTAGATTCATTTCTAAAAGTGTCACCAATCCAAATAGCAACATTCGCACAGGTGCTTTCTGCAAGTCACCGCAGGTGACAATACCGCTAATGCGGTTGCTTTCCAAGACAAATAATCTGGATTTGTCCCGCAATAGGGGCAACAATTCCATCAACGGAGTAGAAGCGGCGATTAATTCCGATGGGTGAAAAATTTGCTGGAAGTCGCCGCATTTGCCTTGGCCAAGAAGCGATCGCACAATATAGCCAGAAACCACGCCTCGATCTTCGATACCAAGGACATCATAATCGTGAGCTTCCATCCAAGGTAGTAAAATCGCTGCATCTGCGTCGGCGGGGACAGATTTAAGGGTTTCAGCGAGATATTTAACTGTAATGCTGTCCTTGAAAAGTTCCCGCAGATCCGCAGAACTCGACTTTAGTTGTTTCATACTTACCCGAAATCAGACTTTATAGCAACCGCCAAGGCGGTTAGGGGCTAGGGGCTAGGGGCTAGGGGAAGCGTGAAAGAAGGGAAAGAAGGGGAAGAAGGGGAAGAAGGGAATAGAATCAGCGAGTTTGGTGGAACTCAGAACGTCCTAACTGCCAAGAAGGTTGCTATATTACACAAAATAAATTCTATAGTCCGCGAAGGCGGACTTTGTTTGTGCAGCCGCGATTTCTAATCGCCAGGAACTAATAGCAATTACTAATCACCGATCAAAACAAAAAATACCTCTGGGCCATTGGCAAAACTGTTGCCGGTTCACAAGTTAATAATTCCCCATCTGCCCTCACTTCATAAGTTTCTGAATCGACTTCCATTTGAGGC
Source organism: Kamptonema sp. UHCC 0994 (assembly GCF_029167235.1). Lineage (GTDB taxonomy): Bacteria > Cyanobacteriota > Cyanobacteriia > Cyanobacteriales > Microcoleaceae > Kamptonema. Next base: position 1,291 of record NZ_JARFTR010000312.1, read on the forward strand.
AAAGAATCATTCAATTTCATGTCTCTTTTAGTGATTTTTCTCGTCCCCGAAACAGCTAAAGTTTGTTTTTGCAAACCTAACTGCTTAGCAATATCATTTTCTATGCCAGCTTGAGAAACAAAAGTAAAAGAAGTTGCGGCCAGAGCACCTCCAAAACTGCCAAACATCGGTCGCATATGCACGGGTTGAGGTGTAGGAATACTCGCATTAGCATCTCCCATTTGGGAATAGGCGATCGCACCTCCTTTAATCACTATTTCTGGTTTAACACCAAAAAATGCCGGCTGCCACAAACATAAATCTGCTAATTTACCCTCTTCCACAGAACCAACGTACTGAGAAATACCGTGAGTAATCGCCGGATTAATCGTGTATTTGGCAATATATCGCTTAGCCCGAAAATTATCATTAACCCCCCCTATTTCCCCCCCTTGGTAAGGGGGGGTTAAGTCTATCCCCCCCCCTTGATAAGGGGGGGTTAGGGGGGGTAAATATCCTCGTTGCACTTTCATTTTATGCGCTGTTTGCCAAGTGCGAATAATTACTTCCCCGACTCTTCCCATCGCCTGAGAATCGGAAGAAATCATGCTAAATGCACCTAAATCGTGTAAAATATCCTCAGCCGCAATGGTTTCTCTTCTAATTCTTGATTCAGCAAAAGCCACATCTTCAGGAATGCCTCGATCTAAGTGATGACAAACCATCAACATATCTAAATGTTCTTCCAATGTGTTGACAGTGTAGGGACGAGTGGGATTAGTTGAAGAGGGTAAAACATTAGCTTGACCGCACACTTTAATAATATCAGGTGCGTGTCCGCCGCCTGCACCTTCGGTGTGATAAGTATGAATTGCCCGATTTTTAAAAGCGGCAATTGTTGCTTCTACAAATCCGGCTTCATTGAGAGTATCGGTGTGAATTGCTACTTGTACGTCGTACTCGTCAGCAACACTTAAACAAGTGTCAATTGTGGCGGGTGTAGTTCCCCAATCTTCGTGCAATTTTAAACCCATTGCACCGGCATTAATTTGTTCAATTAATCCTTGGGGTTGACTGCTATTTCCTTTACCTAAAAATCCGAGATTAACTGGGAAAGCGTCGGCAGCTTGCAGCATTCGGTAAATGTGCCAAGGGCCAGGGGTACAAGTAGTCGCATTTGTCCCTGTTGCCGGGCCTGTGCCGCCGCCGATCATGGTGGTAATTCCTGATGCGATCGCGACTTCAATTTGTTGGGGACAAATAAAGTGAATGTGGCTGTCAATTCCCCCCGCAGTCAGGATCATCCCTTCGCCGGCAATGACTTCTGTGCCGGGGCCAATAATGATATCTACGTTGTCTTGAATATATGGATTGCCGGCTTTGCCAATTTTATCAATTTTGCCGTTTTTAATGCCGATATCTGCTTTGACAATTCCCCACCAATCTAAGATTAAAGCATTAGTAATTACGGTGTCAACGGCTCCGTCAGCGTTAGAAATGGGGGATTGTCCCATGCCATCTCTGATGACTTTACCGCCGCCAAATTTGACTTCATCGCCGTAATTTGTGAGGTCTTGTTCTACTTCAATAAATAATTCTGTATCTGCTAGGCGGATGCGATCTCCTGTTGTTGGGCCAAAGGTTTCTGCGTAGGCGCGGCGATTCATTCTGTAACTCATATTAATGCACTCCTTACTTCATTTAATTTTGCCACAAACTTGTTGACTTGTTCTTCTGTTTTAAAGAATCCTTCGGCAACTGAACCAGACCACTCTGCTTGCCATATTTGCTCATAGTTAGGTAACAGAGTAATTAATGTTTCTACATCAATTTTCAAATAGTCTGAAAGTCGATCTGTGTATATCTTAAATTTGAGACCATCGTTAGGTGTGCTTTCAGTTAGCAAGAGATTTAAGATAACTTGGCTATTTTGACCTCTTCCCTTCAATGCCAGACCTTTTGTGGTTGTATTCATCCAAAATATCTGTGGTATAAGTCCGTTGTAAAGCAGTCTATAAAGTTTGCCTAATTCATTGCCATCTGCTATTTCAGCTAATTGCTCCTCAGTTAAGTTTGGATTTCTTTTGCCTCCTCCTGTATTTGGCTTTCTTTCAGCATCAATCAAAAATTTTCTGGCTAATAACTCCCTACCACTAGACTCACGAAAATACTGGAATGTTGCGACATTGATTCTCACACCATAAGTTTCTGATAAGTATTGAATAATCCTTTCAGAACTACTATCTATCTGTGCAGCTACAATTATAATATTGTGTTGAGCATTCAAAAGATCGGGTAATTCTGAGCTAAATTTATCGCGGAAAGCATTTTCTAAGTTACTACCATTTTTAATCAGCAGATAAGTATTGGCAATTTCTGTAACTCTCTCGTTTGATAAATCTTGAACCCATGAGGCATAATCCAAAGCTTGTGCTGTTACTTCTCTGGCTGTTTTGTCCTTTTTTAACTCAACAATGACTAAATCTCCATTTCTATCTATACATAAAAGGTCAAGTTTGCCACCATAATCAGTAATCACTTGCCTGCCAATTACTAAGAGATCGTCTGCTAGGATTGAGATATCATTATCGAGCCAGGTTTCTAAACGAGATTCTAAGTCTAATTTAGATTGAGTAATTTCATTCAATTGATCCTTTGATATTTCCCAGAGTCTAATTTGATCGGGCATAACGTATTATACTCCTACTAATCATTTATTTTGAAATTGGCAGAAGTCTCATCCATCTAATTGACCGTTAATTTTACCATTAAATCCATAAACTTGACGACTCCCCACAAAAGGTACTAAATTAACTTCTCGCTCGTCTCCGGGTTCAAATCTAACTGCTGTCCCAGCGGGAATATCTAAACGCATTCCTTTAGCCAAATCTCGCTCAAATTCTAAAGCTTCATTCACCTCAAAAAAGTGATAGTGAGAACCGATTTGGATGGGACGATCGCCTGTATTTGCAACCACTAACCGTACAACAGAACGACCTGCATTCAGTTCAATTTCTCCCTCTGCAACAATCATTTCACCTGGAATCATATTCACCTCTTTTTTCTATTTATTTAACGAATTGGATCGTGGACTGTGACAAGTTTTGTGCCATCAGGAAATGTGGCTTCAACTTGTACTTCATGTACCATTTCTGCAATGCCTTCCATCACATCTTCCCGCGTCAAGAGAGTTGTACCATAACTCATTAAGTCTGCGACAGTGCGGCCGTCTCTCGCGCCTTCTAAGATGGCGGCGGAAATATAGGCGATCGCTTCTGGATAGTTCAATTTTACACCTCTTTCCTTACGTCGCTCTGCTACTAGAGCAGCGGTGAAAATCAACAATTTGTCTTTTTCTTGCGGTGTTAGTTGCATCTTTATTACTCCGATGGAATTATTTTCTCAAGTTCGGCTATTAATGGCGGTAAATCATCCGTAAGCGTCTTCCATACTACATCGAGTTTGATATCGAAATAGCCGTGAATAAGACGATTTCTCATGCCAATGATTTGTGGCCAGGGAAGTTGTGGTAATTCGGCCTGACGCTCTCTTGTAATATTAGCAGCAGCCTCACCGATTATTTCAATACATTTGACCAAAGATAGTGTTAGCATCCGGTCAGTGTCCAGGTCACTTCTGGTTCTGTTTTCGGCAAATGAAATTGCCTCTTTTGCTGCATCCAGCATATGATGCAAACGAGTCTCATTATCTATAAACATATATTACCTCTGCTGAATTAACAACTTTTTCCCGGAAATAGCGGCTTAATTCCTCCGCAGTTCGCAAATCCACTTTTCGCCCCAATATTTCAGTTAGCTCAATTTCCATTCCTGCTAACCCAAAAAAACCGGGGCATTTCTCTTGCATAAATTCTACCAGCACATCAACATCACTATCTGGTCTAAAATCACTCCGCAAGACTGAGCCAAAAAGTGATAGTTTACTAATGTGGTTTTTCTGGCAAAAATCAGCGATCTGATCCTCACTAATCTTAATCGGAAGTTGCTGGTATTTTTCTTGGGATACTATTTGCATATTGTGGTCATCAATAATTATCTGATGATATTATATCATCTGGTTCTTGACAATAATTAAAAGTTGTGTCAAAATTTGAAAACATAATGCTAGTTTGGCCATACTCTTGGCAAACAAATAGCGCGATCGCGCCCAGACAGCCGCAACAATTCCCAAACCCCAATTAACCAACGTCTCGCCGCCGCCGTCGATGAACCACGATATCGGCATAATAAGCCATTTGTGAGCCTCGTAACCCCTGCTGATAGCTGAATTTGTCCACTCTTACCCTCATCGAAAAATGGCGTATTCTGCCAAAGCAATCGCGCCTTTTCCACAATCTCCCCAGTCACTGGTTGACCCACCCAAGCAAGACTAGCAAGAACTGGATATCCCCCCAAACCGTGCGGACTGGTAAGCATTTCTTCACCTTTGACTACTTGTCGATCGATCCATAAAGGATGACCTTGCTGCCAGACTTCAACGTGCGATCGCCACTCTCCCGACACAAATCTTTCCCCCCTAGCCGTGCGCCCAAATCGCGTAATTTCCCACAGTAAAACACTCGCTTCTGGCTCTAATTCTACCCGCAAATCTTGACGATAAATTGCGCCATTGAAGACAATTGTTTCCTGTGGTAGCCATTCTAAATAAGCATCTTTGGCAATTTTTATTTCAATAGTTTGCCTAGCTTCTAAACCGCTACTGCGATAAATTTTACCAGCCGCCGCCGTAGTTATTAAAGTTTTAGCATCCGGTTCCAACTGAAAATTCATCGAAAGGCTATCCCCTCCCACAACGCCTCCAGCCGTATGCAAAATCACGCTGTGACAAACCTTTTTTCCTTCAGGATAAAACGGACGCTGCACCTTTAATGGCGCTTGTACTTCATTGTGAATAATTTGAGTTGTATCGTTGCGGTAAGCATAGGATAAATTAAGATGACCTTGCCATCCTTTGACAATTTGATTTGCCGCTTTTTCAGTTAATAATTCAGTCATTAATGATTGGAGTTTGAAAATAACTATCTTAATATTAGCAAAAGTAAGTCTATAAATATAGCTGCGAGAATATCTACCTTTTAGGTAAACCCACCCCTACTAGCCAATTTACCTTTGCCTATAATGATAATCATTATCTCAAACAATCTTATTTATAATTAAACTTATTTTGTAAAAAAAGTTACATTCGTTAACTTTAAAATCAGTAAAGATGCCTCTACAATGTAAAAATCACTAACTAAAGGGGTGCAGATTTATGCCTCAAGTTCTCTTCAAAGTTGACTTGACTAAACCAATGTCAGAACAGGAATTAGTGGGTCACAATCGATGGCATCCCGATATTCCCGCAGTTGCTTCTGTTAATCCTGGTGATGTATTTCGGATCGAATGTAAAGACTGGACAGATGGGCAAATCAAAAATGATGATAACCCCAATGACATTCGCGATGTAGACTTAACAGTAGTGCACGTTTTGAGCGGGCCAATTTACGTTAACGGCGCACAACCTGGGGATATTCTTGTTGTAGATATCCTTGATATTGGAGCTTTACAAGGTGATGAATGGGGATTTACAGGGATTTTTGCTAAAGAGAATGGCGGCGGATTCTTGACCGAACATTTTCCAACTGCTGCTAAAGCAATTTGGGATTTACAGGGCATTTATACCAGTTCGCGACACATTCCTAATGTCAGATTTGCTGGCATTACTCATCCCGGTTTAATCGGCTGTGCTCCTTCTCAAGAATTGCTGAATACATGGAACCGCAGGGAATCGGAACTGGTAGCAACAAATCCAGATCGAGTACCACCTTTAGCAGCACTTCCTAACCCACAAAATGCCGTTTTAGGATCTTTAAAAGGCGCAGAATTTGAGCGCGTAGCAGCAGAAGCCGCACGCACTGTACCGCCACGCGAACACGGCGGTAATTGTGATATTAAAAACCTGTCACGGGGTTCGCGAATTTACTTCCCAGTTTATGTCGAAGGCGCGAAACTTTCGATGGGAGATATTCACTTTTCTCAAGGAGATGGCGAAATTTCTTTCTGCGGTGCAATTGAAATGTCTGGCTATATTGACCTCCACGTTGATATTATTAAAGGTGGCATGGAAAAATACGGGATGGTCAACCCGATTTTCAAGCCCGGCCCAGTGGAACCTCGCTACTCTGAATACCTAGTTTTTGAAGGTATTTCTGTTGATGAATTTACGGGTCAGCAGTATTATATGGATGCTCATGTTGCCTATCGACGGGCTTGTTTGAATGCCATTGAATACCTGAAAAAATTTGGCTTTACTGGCGAACAAGCATATCTTTTGTTAAGCTGTGCGCCCGTTGAAGGTAGAATTAGCGGCATAGTTGATATTCCTAATGCCTGCTGCACTATTGCTATCCCGACGGAAATTTTTAACATGGATATTTTGCCATCTTAATTAGTAGTAAAAACACGGAAAACGTAACGCCGCCCTCTGGGCGGTTAATCAAC
>NZ_JARFTR010000221.1 GCF_029167235.1 Kamptonema sp. UHCC 0994
GCCATCTTGGCGGTCAAGTCACCGCCAAGATGGCGGCGTTACTTGGAATGGTACATAATCCTATATATTAAGACTTCCGCACTGTAAAGCAAGGCTTTGAGATTGCTTCGCTGGGCTCGCAATGACAGAAAATTGTAGTAATTGCGTAAGTCCTAATATATGTTAAATCTGTATTCAAATAATAGCTTCCTAAGCCAAAATCATTTCCGGCGGAGCCATATCAGACCCCACAATAATACCTCCGTGACTTGACTTTTTAATCCCAGGTTTCGGCGTTGGAGCTTGACGCTTCTGAGAAGGCGAAACAGAAGCCGGTGAAGGAATAGGCTTATTAGGAACCGCAGTCGCCCCTGGTATAGATTGCTGAGATAACCAAGCAATACCACCCACAGCCCCGGCCATTAAAGCAGTATAGCCGACGTATAAATGAACTGGGCGTAAATCAAATCCTACCATCTCCGTTTCCGGCAAAGACCAAGACGGTATCATAGTTTTGCTAGCATCGGGTACAGGTAAAGAATTAGCCATAGCATTACCATCAAGACCTAAAGCATTTCCGAGGCGGCGAATAAACCCTCGAATATAAATATCTTCCGGTAATTTTTCAACCTGACCTTTTTCTAGAGATTCCAAGTGATGCAAAGGCACTAAAGTTTGACTATGAAGTTGCTGGAGAGAGAGAGAGCGCACTTGTCTAGCTTTTCGCAATTCAAGACCTAATTCTCGCAATCGATCTTCTCTTTGTTGAACAGCCAAAGCCGCTTTTTCAGTCTTAGAAAGCCTTTTTTTTCTAGGAAAATCAGGCATTATCAGTGAAAATTTGCTATCAGTAGGAGCTGGTGCAGCTATCCCGATTGCAGGAGGATGTACAACGTCTTTAAACTCCTCTTGGGGAGGTTGATTATCTCGCTCGGAAGTATCAATATCTGTGTCAGAATTGCCCGAATCAGGTTTGGCAATTGTGGTAGTTGAAGTATCTTCTAAAGTTTGACGCTGATACATAATAGATACAGGTAGCAGCGGCGGTGGCGGAGCCGGCCGATCGGAGACGCGGGAGCGATTAGGAGTTGCTGTTATTTCCTCAATACCGGTATTGGAGATATTTGTAGACGAATTTCTCGCGTCAAGAATTTGCTTTTGAGCTTTGTTTTGTTTCGGTGCTCGTTGGAATGCGAGTCGCAAAGCTTCGCGGCTAACAGCCTTGATCAATATCTCCGCAGAGGAAGCTGCTTCGCCTAACATTGTTTGTAAACTAGCTAAAGCACGGCTGTAGATTTCGCTACAGTGGAGTTCAGCTTCTATTTGTCCGAGAATAGAGCGAAAGCTTTCTTGTGAAATTTCAACAGTAGTGTTTTCAGAAGCGCCGAAGTAGGTCACAGGTTTCAGTACCATGATTGTTATCCTCTTTTGTTGCGAGGTATCTCTGTAACTTCTTCTACAAATCGGTACTGATTCCGGATGCAGGAGAGAGGGAGAGCATAGAGCCCATGAGTAGCGAGGGGCTAAGGGATCGAAATCTTGCGATCGCGCTCAGGGTGAAGCTTTGTCTTACGTTTAATTAGGTGGATTTACTTAAATCAGCTTGGGAGTAAGCGACGTGGAGAATACCCAGAAAACCCTAACAGGCTTGAATCTCTAAATTAAGAAACAAAAGGGTATTTGTTCGCACTGTGAGCTATAATTTTATGAGTAGAGACATTTTAGAAGTCCCTCGCATCTTGCCAACTGCATTAGAAGGCAAGAATGTATATTCCCACCTTCAACTGTCACATTAAGTATTGTCACGACACAAAGACGGCATTAGACGGATTCCTCCCTTCCCCCCGCTTTCGATATGAACCCATTTCTGTCCCAAAACCAAAATCAAGTTGTCATCCGCCCGTTTCAATACCGCGATCTTGATGCCATTGAGCAGTTGTGCGTCCAGACAGCCGATTTACAACAAGATAATAAGGTCGCAAGTAGCGATTTGGGACTCAGCAGAAAGTTACAGCAGATTCGTCGCTGGTGTTGGCTGCTGAAATTTTTGAGCCTATTTCCTAACCCTTGCCAGTACCTTTTCCGCGCCCACGTTGCTGAAGAAAGCGGTCAAGTTAGGGGCGTTGTTCAGGTTTCGCCCTTCAACCGTACCCGTAGCACTTGGCGAATTGATAGAGCTTTCGTAGACGCAGAAGCTCGGAGCAAAGGTATCGGCTCCTTACTATTACGCTATTGCTTTGAAAGCATCTGGGAAGCCCGCACTTGGCTGCTAGAGGTGAATGTTAATGACAAAACAACTCTGGCACTTTATCGGCAAAATGGCTTTCAACCTCTGGCTCAGATGACTTACTGGGCGATTGAGCAACAGCGCCTCAAAGAATTAGCCGAAGCAACACCGGATTTACCCAACCTCTTGCCTGTCAGCAACGCTGATGCTCAGCTACTCTATCAATTAGATACTGCATCAATGCCGCCCTTGGTGCGCCAAGTCTTCGATCGCCACATTCAAGACTTCAAATCCAGCTTTGTAAGAGCTTTAATTGAAGGTGTCAGACAGTGGGCTGAACATACTGAGGTAGTGAGCGGCTACGTATTTGAACCCCAGCGGAAAGCCGCGATCGGCTATTTTCAGGTGCAATTATCCCGCGATGGCGATCGCCCCCACGTCGCCCAATTGACAGTACACCCAGCCTATACCTGGCTTTACCCAGAGCTACTTGCCCAAATGGCCCGTCTCGCCCAGGATTTTCCAGCCCAAACCCTACACCTCGCCTCCGCTGACTATCAGCCAGAGCGAGAAGCCTATTTAGAGCAAGTCGGAGCCAACCGCATCGAAAATACTTTGCTAATGTCCCGTTCAGTTTGGCACAAGCTCCGAGAATCTAAGTCAGTTTCTCTCGAAGGGCTCCAGCTATCGGAAATGCTGCAAAGCTTCCAGCCAGCTCGTAAACCCGTACCGAGCCGAATGTCTTGGTTAGGCCCGATGGAAGAGCCACCAAATGGGACACCGGGAACTCAATCAGATCAGCCAAAATTGTTAGAAGGCTTAGGTTCCCAACCTAGTGCAGTATCGGAAATCCCAGCACCTGATGCTAAAAGCATTTCGCCGCTAAAATCAGATGTTCCTTCTAATCTTCCTAATCTTAATCAGTTAGGAGAATCTAATTCTTGAGATGGATTATGAGTCTAGAATTTCAGCACTGGGATTAGATATCGGTCAAAAGCGTATTGGCGTAGCTGGATGCGATGGCACGGGTTTAATTGCTACTGGTTTGGGAACGATCGCACGTTCGTCCTTTGATAAAGATGTAGCTCAATTCCGGCAGCTTGTGACAGAACGAGGCGTACAAGTTCTAGTCTCTGGCTTACCCTATAACATGAACGGCACTCTTGGTTTCCAAGCTCGACAGGTGCAAAAATACGCCTCCCGCCTAGCATCAGCCCTTTCTTTGCCTTTAGAGTACGTAGACGAGCGGCTGACTTCCGTGCAAGCAGAGCAATTAATGCTAACAGAAAATATCTCACCTTCGAGAAACAAAGCTTTAATCGATCGCAAGGCGGCGGCCATAATTTTACAGCAATGGTTAGACGAGCGGCGGGACTTGCCAACCGCTACGTGATATCCTGATTGTGCAAAGAAAGGTTCGCAGGTCGTTTCCGAGCTGTTGCCAAAAGCGAGAAAATTTCCCAGTACCTTTGCGTACTGTGGAGTGCAAACAACATATACGCAATGTTCTCATCCCCATCCTCCAAACGGAATGGACATTCCGACGAAGATTCCGTCGTCACCCTGACTGATGAAGCAGGGCGATCGCTGACTTGCAGCATTGAACATTCTATGGACGTAGAAGACCAAGAATACGTCCTGCTGCTTCCCGTTGACTCGCCAGTAGAAATTTTTACTTGGCAAGGAGACGATGCGGACGAAGCAGCCATCCCCGTAGAAGACGAGGCCGAAATCGATCTAATTTTCGACACTGCTAAAGTTGTCCTGCAAGAGCATAACTTAAAGCTCCTGCGGACGGCTGTAACGCTAACTGTGGTCGGAGAGTTGCCAGAATTTTCCGAAGAGGATGCGGCAGAAGATTCCGAAAGCGAAGATGAGTCGGATTTTGAGGAACTTATGTGGTTAGCTAGCTTCTATCACGAAGAACAGGAGTATGCTATCTACACGCCTCTCGATCCGTTCTTTATCTTGGCGCGGATGAATGAAGCAGGCAAACCGGAACTGCTATCAGCAGAAGAGTTTGAGAAGTTAGAACCGCTGTTGCCGATGCTGGAAGACCAATTCTTTGATGAACTGGAATAGAGCAAGCACGCGCCAGCCGATTTTAGATTTGAGATTTTACAGCGACTCAATATCTAAAATCGGCGATTCTTTGATCTAAATTTTTTCTGCCATTAGTTTTCCTGCCATTAAGTAAATCCACCTAATTAAACATAAGATAATAATGGCTAAAAAGCTGAATGTATAAACATTCTTCCTTCTTCCTTCTTCCTTCTTCCTTCTACTTAGTAAAGTGCCAAAAATCTCGACAATTGACTTCGACAATTGACAATGAATACAGAATCACAGACAAAAGGCAACGAGCGAAATGGGACGAAAAAACGCCGCGGGCGTTTTTCTAAGGCGCTATTTTATCTGATCTTGCTGCCTGTAACCTGGGGCTTTTTTGCTTGGCAGGGCTGGGCTTGGTGGAGTTGGGTTAGTTCCCCACCGAAAACGGCAGGGGCAAATGCAGAACCTAAGCAAAGTGCTGTTTCGATCGCCATTCCTCCTGGTACTTCGAGTCAGCAAATCGGCAAAGATTTAGAGGCTGCGGGCCTGATTCGTTCTGCTACTGGCTGGAATTTGTGGGCCCGGTGGTTGACTTTGCAAAACCGTGAGGGTGGTTTTAAGGCGGGGACTTATGAATTGTCACCAACTGTACCGCTGACTGCGATCGCTGACAAAATCTGGAAGGGAGAGGTGATGCAGTTAAGCTTCACTATTCCAGAGGGTTGGTCTTTGCAGGATATGGCGAGTTATTTTGAGGCCCAAGGCTTTTTCCCGGCTAAAGACTTTCTGGCGGCGGCGAGTCAAGTTCCTTATGGTTATTATCCCTGGTTGCCGAGTGGTTTGCCTCATTTGGAAGGATTTTTATATCCTGATACTTACCAAATAGAAGGCGATCGCGTTAATGCCGAAGCTGTGGTTAAACAAATGCTCAGCCGTTTTGAGCAAGTAGCTCTCCCCCTCTATCAAAAAGATCAAAAGCAAACTAAGCTGGATTTGAAAGACTGGGTAACTCTAGCGAGTATTGTGGAAAAAGAAGCTGTGATTGCCTCTGAACGCAAACGTATTGCAGGCGTATTTAGTAAGCGACTGCAACAACGGATGAATTTGGGAGCCGATCCAACAGTTGAGTATGCCCTCGGCATCCGCCAAACTCGCGAAACGCCTCTAACTTTTAAGCAGGTAGAAACTCCCTCTCCTTACAATACCTATATCAATCCCGGTTTGCCGCCAACACCGATAGCTGCTCCGGGAATAGCAAGTTTAGAGGCAGCTCTTTATCCTGAAGATACAGAATATCTGTATTTTATGGCTCGTTACGACGGCACTCACATTTTCAGCAAGACGGCGGCTGAGCACGAAGCGGCGATCGCTCAAGTGGATAAGCAGCAGCGCAAATCTCAATAAATGGCTAATAGGTAATCGCTAATAGTAGAAAAAACAATTAGCAATTAGTAATTAGTAATTAGTAATTAGCAATTATTATGTCTTGGGGCAAACTTCTAGAGCCTGACTTAGTTCTCGGCAATTCAGTAGTGCATCTCACTCCTGATATCCTTCAGGAAAATCAACTCAGGGGATTAGTTTTAGATGTAGATGAAACTCTTGTGCCGATGAGGGCGACTAACGCTTCTGCGGAACTGTTAGGCTGGGTGGAGGAAATTAAACCAACAGTAACTATTTGGTTGGTTAGCAATAACGTGAGTCAGCCTCGAATTGGTCGCATTGCTGAGTCTTTGAATTTGCCTTACATTACTGGGGCTGTTAAGCCTTCCCGCCGCAAGTTGAGACGGGCAGTGGAAGCGATGAATTTGCCTGTGGAACAGGTGGCGATGGTGGGCGATCGCCTTTTCACTGATGTTTTGGCCGGGAATCGTTTGGGTATGTTTACTATTCTAGTGGAACCAATGGTTAATATTGGTGAAGCAGTCCGAAAATATCCTATGCGTTCTTTTGAAGTATGGGTTTCTCAAGCTTTAGGAGCATCTTTAACAATTAAAAGTTAAAAATTAACAATTAAAAAATTAAAGATATAATTAATTAGGAATTACCAATTACCAATTACCAATTACCAATTACCAATGCCTCAAACTATTGTTATTAAAATTGGTACTTCTAGTCTCACACAGCCAGAAACAGGACATTTGGCTCTTTCAACTATTGCTAGTTTAGTTGAGACTGTGGCTAATTTACGCTATCAAGGTCATAGAGTTGTTTTAGTTTCCTCTGGGGCTGTGGGAGTTGGTTGTGCTCGCTTAGGCTTGACGGATCGCCCTCGTAATATTGCCCTAAAACAAGCTGTTGCGGCTGTTGGTCAAGGACGGTTGATGCGGGTATATGATGACTTATTTACAACACTACAACAGGCGATCGCGCAAGTTTTATTAACTCGAAGCGACTTAGTACAACGTCATAGTTATGTGAATGTTTATAACACTTTTCAACAATTACTAAAGTTAGGTGTTATTCCCATAGTAAATGAAAATGACACTGTTGCCATAGATGAACTTAAGTTTGGTGACAATGACAACCTTTCAGCTTTGGTAGCTAGTTTAGTAGAGGCTGACTGGCTATTTTTGCTCACAGATGTAGACCGACTTTACTCAGCAGATCCTCGCAGTAATCCTGATGCTAAACCAATTAGTTTGATAGAAAATATGGAACAGTTAGCAACACTACAAGTGCAAACTGGAAACTCAAAAAGCGGTTGGGGAACTGGAGGAATGGTAACAAAAATTGAGGCGGCGAGAATTGCGACGGCTTCAGGAGTTCGCACTGTAATTACTCAAGGGCGTTTTCCCCGCAATATTGAGAAAATACTTAAGGGAGAGATAATTGGTACTCAGTTTGAACCTCAGCCTCGCCCAGTTAATGCTCGAAAACATTGGATCGCAAATGTTCTCATGCCTGCTGGTAAGCTTTACTTAGATGCGGGTGCTGTTAAGGCAATTTCTCAGGCTGGCAAATCGCTTTTAGCTGCTGGTATTACTCAAATTGAGGGAGAGTTTCAAAGCGAGGATGCAGTACAATTATGCAATGCTCAAGGTAAGGAAGTTGCCAGAGGACTTGTTAATTATAGCAGTTTTGAACTCAGACAAATTCAGGGCTGCCATTCCGAGAAAATTGCTAATATTTTGGGCTATGCTGGTGCTGAAACTGTCGTACATCGAGATAATTTGGTGATTACCTAAGTAAGTAGTTTTACTCACTTAGACATCGGACAAGACTTTCTGAGCAGCTTGATATCCATCCCTGTTATTTTGTTTTAAGTATTGTGAGGCTGCTTGTTTCAAATCTGCGATCGCACCTTCTCGTTGACCTAATTGTAGTTTAGCTTGACCCCGTATAAAATAGGCTTCAGCTTGGTTGGGATTTAAGTCAATAGCTTTGTTTGCTTGATAAAGGGCATTACGGTAGTCTTTAACTTCCATCGCATTTGCGGCTAAAGCCACAAAATCATCAGCTACAATTATAGAGTCAGAGGGAAGTGAGAGACGTTCTTCAGCTAGGGTGACAGTAGGTGCAGCGAGAGCAACCGTCAGGGCTATGCTTAAGAATCCTAAAGTTTTGTAAAAAGCTTTCATGGCTTTTCTCCTAAATGCTCTACTTTATATAATAAGGTTAAAGATAATAGTATTGCTTCATCCAAATTAGGTATTTTTAGCTCATTCTTTTGGATGAGTTATAAAGAAGGGGCTAGGGGCTAGGGACTAGGGACTAGGGAAAGAGGAAGAGGAAGAGAGGAAGAGAGGAAGAGAGGGGGAGAGGGGGAGATGAGTAATTAGCAATTAGCCTAATGCCATTACCAATTAGCCATTACCAATTACCAATTACCAATTACCAATTACCAATTACCAATTACCAATTACCAATTACCAATTACCAATTACCAATTACCAATTACCAGGTGTTATGTTTCAAGCTACTCGCCGTCGCCTCGCTATTTGGTATACAGCCGTTACCGCCGTTCTCTTACTACTATTTGCCACAGGTTTCTATATCTACGTTCGTAGTACCTTAATTGAACGCATCGACGACACCCTCAACCACGTAGTAGAAGTAGTAGAAAGATCGCTAATTATCGAACCTGTAGAAACTCCCCCCGCTATGTCTCCCGCCGTTCTCAACGGCCAATTTCAAGTTAATGTTCTTGCTAGCTTTCGAGACAATGATGCTGACGTAGAAGACGATCATATTGACTTAGAATGGTTTAGTCCCACAGGAGAATTACTCTGGTCTACTCTCGCCGAACCCTTGGATATTCGCCTCAATCCTAACCATACTGGTGAGACAGTCTCTAAAAAAACAAAAGATTCATCTTACATCCTTCGACAGGTTACAGACCGTGTAGAAATTGGTCGCCAAGTGCTAGGATATTTGCGGGTTAGCCATCCCTGGTTTGAAGTTACCAAACCCATTCGTCAATTGATGCTAGATTTAAGTCTGGGTACTGGTTTAATGGTCATATCTGTTGCTGCTATTGGCTGGTTATTATCGGGGTTAGCGATGGAACCGGTACGAGAGTCTTACCAACATCTGAAACAATTTACGGCTGATGCTTCTCACGAACTTAGAAATCCGATCGCAACTATTCAAACTAACGTACAGGTAGCTTTAGCAGAACCAGATATCGAACCTCAACAACAACAACAGCTACTACTTATAGAAAGGCTGACTCGCAGGTTGGGAAAATTAGTTGATGATTTGCTATTCTTGGCTAGACAAGATAGCGGTATTGTACAGCCACAATTACTTCCAGTTCCCTTAGACGCTTTGTTAATGGAGGTAATTGCAGAACAAAAGGCGATCGCGATCGCAGCAGGTATCAATTTCTCACTAGAAATACTCGATCTGGACGAGGATAATTTTACGCTCTGTGGGGACTGGGATCAATTAGCTCGTTTGTTCACAAATCTTATCAGCAACGCACTGCATTACACCCCTTCTGGCGGTAAAGTTGACATCGAATTGCAACTTGCAGCCAAAGGTAAGAAGCATCACTCAGCGCTGAATGGGGCTTTACAGCTTAAAATTAAAGATACTGGTGTTGGTATTTCACCAGAAGCTATACCTCATTTGTTCGATCGCTTCTATCGTGCAGATCCCGCTCGTACTCATCGTACCGCTGCGGGGTCAGGATTGGGATTAGCGATCGCTCAAGCAATTGTACAAAACCATCACGGTGAAATTCGGATCGAAAGCCAACTCAACCAAGGTACTATCGTTACAGTTGTCTTACCTGCATACAGATCCGAAGAATCCCGTTAAATCAAGAATCGCAACTAGAACTCCCTAAGCAACAGTAAAATATCTTACCAGGAAAGGAGATAATTTTCATACTTTCATGCTCTAATATTTGAGTTGACAGATTAACTCTCTAAAAAGCGCACATTTTACGATACAAACGGATGGTGTTGAGCAATCTGAGTTCGATGAGGGCTAAAAGCATTGATTTTGCCTAGATCAGGCTTTGAGGCTGTTCAACGAAATAATCAAGGTTTCAATGATTTTTGTCCAACTCACATTGAGCAACAAATAACCTTTGTTCTACCAGAAAACACTGGTGAATACTTCACACCGTATAACGATTAGGCGCATAACTGCCATCGAAGCTTATAGGAGATATATGATTTCACAGAATAACCCTCTCAAAATAAATCTCAATTGGCTAGGAGCTCTCAGCGCTAGCTTACTTGTCAGTCTAAGTACAATTGCCCTCGCAGGTGGGCCCCCACCTCAAGAGAAACCGACAGCCCAGCCCGCTACTACTGAGCCTGCGACGGCCCAACCGGCTACCACCCAACCCAATGCTACCCCAGCCGCACCGCAGACAACCCCGCAGACAACCCCGCAGACAATGGCCCCGGCGCGATTCCCCTTACCTAGCGCCAGAGTTGAACCCTCAGAAGGCGTAGTCACAATCAAACTGGTAAATACTACCAATGCTGTGATTAGTTATCAAGTAGTTGGGGATACGCAACCGCGAACCCTAGGGGAACAGTCAGAAATTCAGCTTAAAGGCTTGAAAACCCCTGTTACTATCACTTACCAGCGCGAAGATGGGGGATTATTAATGGTGCGTCCCCAAGCAACCGCTACACCTGGATTCTTGCAAGTAAGTTTTAGCGCCACTACTGATTTGAGCGTTGATACAAAATCGATGAACGTTCAAGCAGAAGGCGGCGTATTTTTAAACTGAGAACCTGTCAGGGGTTTTAACCCCTGACTAATAGCTGAAGTCGTCTAAAGACGACTAAATATTAGTAGGACTACGATCTTTTTGGTCGGTTTTAACCGACTTTAGCTATGAGACAGGGGTTTTAACCCCTGACGGACTATAGTTTTAAAGAAAATGAAACATTCCTGCTTACTAAAGAAACAGGAAGTAATTGCTCGATCGCAATTTTTTCTTTATTTCGGCAATCCCACTGGCTGAGGTGCAATTTCAGCCTTGAGAGGGGATTGATCCTGATATGAGATTGTTTCAGCCCCTTCTTTAGTTTGAGGCTTGGCAATCCACGACAAAGCGACAGCCGGAACTACACCCAGAAATACGGCTAGTAATGTTGGGAACCAGAACCGCGAATCTAAGGAAGTGATGGTAATAATTGCTCCAAAAGCGAAGTTAATCAGATAAACAGCTAGGGGCAAACCCAATTGCGATCGCACTAATACATTGGGTGTCTTTCTCCAGAAAAATGCCGCCACACTTATAAACAGTGCTCCTGTACCCATCCACCCTGCTAGGTTACGGTAGGGCATTCCAAAGAAGGCTCCCGGCTCTTCAAACTCCCAGAAAGGCACGATCGTCTGGCTCATGGCGGGATCGAGAACAAAATCCCAAGATGTTAGTAGTAATGCACCAAGGGCGATCGCTGCGAGCTGACGTACCCAGTTGAGTTCGCCATCCCTACCAGCTACTCCCGCCCGCGCGATCGCGTAGCAAACCAATCCTAAATAAAACCATGACAGCGGAATTGTGAAAGGGACTAGCCCCGCAATCTTATAGCCCAAACCACTGAGATAGTGGTAGTGCCCAAAGGGAAAACCTGTACTCGTTCCTAGTAACTCGCTCCCCAATGATAAAAACACAGAGGGCAGCATAAAGCTCAAAGTCGCCCCTAGCCCTAATGTTCGATAGGCATAGAGAGCAACTGCTGCTGCACCGAAGATGATGTAGACTACTCCACCCCCAGCCATCCCCCACTGAAAGAGAACTTGTCCAGCAGGGGGCAAGCTCATAATCAATTCGGGGCGGGGTATAACCACCAACAACCCCGCCAGTCCAAAAGCCATTGAGGCGATGTGGGCAATGAGGCAGAAACGCTCGGCAATCACAAGTTGCTTCATGGGACTCCTTAAAAAAATATGATAGGCGTAAAGGACTCCCTAATAGTTTACAAATCTTTAAGAACAATCTGCCGATAAGTAATAGTTTGCGAAGGGATGATAAGTTTTGTTAATGCTTTTGTTAACAAATCTAGAACTTACGTATTACGGTACCGTCCCATCTCAGCATTATCCTTATCGCCAAAGGGCACTCGTACTGCGCTCCGTAAGTCTTTTTCCTTCGACCTTTTTCCTTCGACCTTCTGCCTTCGACCTTCGACCTCCTACCTCCTACCTCCTACCTCCTGCCTTCGACCTTCGACCTCCTGCCTCCTGCCTCCTCCCTCCTTCTAAGCAATTCAGCTTAGTCTTTTTAGGTCTAATACACAATGTATAGAAGAGAAAGTAGAAAGACAATTGAATAAGCAACAGAAAAGGAGTTGATTAAAATGATGTCCACCACAACCCACCTCCTCCCGCTACAAGAAGTAATCAACAAAATTTTAAGATCCCGCCAAGTTACAGGCATCGACTTCAACCTGTTGAGCTTAGTGTTGTTATCGGATGTCCTGGACGAAGAAGAGAAAAACTCAGTTCACAGAGTATTTTATGGTTTGCGGAGAGACTGGTTAGTTTTAATTGATATCTCAGATGAACAACTGGACTCTATCAAGTCTTGGCTCCAAAGTAATGTGTTTGTTAAAGCCTAGTTTTTAAGCGCTCTTAATTGACACCGCTCGATAACTTTATTTTTTATTTTAATAAAAAAAATTTACTCCTTGAAGGGTGGCGATCCCATCCCATCCCACCGCAGATATCTAGGTCTGTTGATGCTGACCTAGTTGGGGGCTGATGGGGGTGATTCCTCAGTGCTATTGTCCCCCAACCCATTTGACTATGCCAGTAGTATAATTTTAGACCAAATTTAAAGATATAGCAACCGCCAAGGTGGTTAGGACATTTTAGTTTCCTCAAACCCTTAATTCTCTTCCCTTCTTCCTCTTCTTTCCTGAGCATCGGAGCATCGTAGTCCCTCTTTTCCCCTTCTTCCTTTTCTTCCCCTAGCCCCTAGCCCCTAGCCCCTAACCGCCTTGGCGGTTGCTATACTGCTTTATTAGCGGCAAATACTCCTAAAACACTGCGATCGCGATCGCCAATGGTAGTGTATAAATATAGGGTGCGATTCGTTTCCTCGAAAGAGTAGAAATACTCAGGGATCGGAGGCTAAGTTCATAAAATTTTGACAACGTAGCAAGTAATTAGCACGAGCGGGCAAGCCCTGAGATTTATAAAGATTTGTAAAAAAAGAAGCCTCCGATGGAAACGTGAGTTTTAATCCAGCCAACACAATAAGATCAGGAGATTAAAAAATGTCGTTTAACATAAATGAAATCCCAGAAGGGGGAAGGGGTATAAAACTTATGTGGCAGCTAGCAGATGAGCTAAGTTATACCCGCATTGGGGCTAGTCGAAATTGTTTAATGATTAGAAAAACCTATGAAGAAATTCTTTCTTCGCCATCAAATATCGAAAAAGGGAAGATTTTAGAGCAGTTAATTGAGTTTATTTACCCCTGGAATTCTTTAAACGACAAAGACAATCCAGAACTTAGTGGCGACTTACTTATAAAAAAAATGCGCCTCCAAGTCAAGACTGAGCTGAGTGCTTTGAATGAAGTTTTGCAGTGGTACGATCGGTTGAGTAAGTTACCAATTCCTCAATTAGTTTTGTGGAAGTGCCAGCTAGCTCTAGCGGAAGGTTTTACTAATGCGGTGCGTTATGCTCATCAAGGTATGCCTTTAGAAACTCCGATCAAACTGGAAATCTGGGTATTTAATGGATGGTTAGAAATCAGAATTTGGGATTGGGGAAAGCCATTTGATCTTGAGGCTAAAGTTAGGGAAATTATAGAAAGAGAGCAAATAAGTTGCTTCGAGTCTGAAGGTTTAATCGGCGAAATGCTAGTACCGAGCACAGTAGAAAGTTAAAATTTAAAGTTTAAAAATAGCATCCCTCTGAGGAATGTTATGCAATTGTTCTGACGGAGAGGAAAGATATCCGTAACGCCGCCCTCTGGGCGGTAATTGGCCGCAGCGAGGGCAGCGTTACTATATCTTCCTTCTAGCTTCTACTGATTCCCCTGAATTAAATCTACGATCAAATCAAAACGAAAATTATTCACTAAATCCTCTATAGCGCTAATAACTTGTGGGTATTCCTCTCTAACTTGATTTAATAATATAAAAATCTGCTTTTCATCAAGTTCTGTAGCCGCTTGTTGCAGTTCTTCTGTCCATTTTTTCGGCATTGATGCCATAGCTTGCGGTGTCAAAACTTCTTGAATTTCTAACATTACTTGTCCTGATAATAGCACATCGCTTGATTCTGAATCTTGATAGAGATAGCGCACTTGTAGGTGTTTTGCCATCATTTCCAAGATAGCTTCATCTCGAAAAGGCTTGCGAACAAAATCATCGCAACCTGCGGACAAAGCCTGAGAACGCTCTTCTTCAAAAGCGCTAGCTGTGATGCCAATAATCGCTGTTTTCTGATTTTTTAAATGCTTCTTAATGTATTTGGTAGCTTCATAGCCGTCCATCACTGGCATTCTCATATCCATCCAGATTAAATGGGGCTCCCAACTCGACCACAAATCTATAGCTTCTCGACCATTTTCTGCTTCGCACACCTCGAAGCCAATGGCTCTGATTAAGGCAACTAATAACAGCCGATTTTCATGGCGATCTTCAACTACTAGAATCCGATAATTAGGTTGATTTGGCATTAAACCAATGACCTTTTGCTGGGGTTTAGAAGTTTGAATATCTCTTGCTTCTACAATTCCCACTGGGATATCAAATGTAAAAACTGTTCCCAGATCGAGAATGCTCCTAACGGCAATATCTCCTCCCATTAGTTGCACAAATTTCTGGCTAATAGGCAAACCTAATCCAGTTCCTTGTTGAGATTTTCTACCTGCTTCAGTTTGGGTGAAAGCTTGAAATAGTTGGTGGATTTCTGTAGAAGAAATACCGGGGCCCGTGTCTTGAACTTCAAACTGAAGGATGATGGATGATGGATTATAGATCGTGGATGGATAATTTATACTTTCTACCTGATTTTTCAATTCTATTTGCTCGGTAATGTTGCTATGGGTAGCAATTTCTTTGTTCTTTACTCGCAATGTTACACTACCTTTTTCTGTGAATTTTACGGCATTTCCCAAAATATTGATCAATATTTGTCGCAATTTACCTTCATCAGCTTGTACGTATTGAGGAACGTCAGGAGCGATGTCAAAAATTAAGTATAAACCCTTAGATTGGGCTTTTAATCGGAGCATTTCTTCCAAGCTGAAAAGCAAGCCAATTAAGTCAAAGTTGCTCAGATTCAGCTCTGCTTGCCCTGCTTCAATTTTAGACATTTCTAAAATGTCGTTGATTAAATTCAGTAGGTGTTCGCCAGCACGATTGATAATGCCTAAATTTTCTTGTTGCTGTTGGTTGAGGGCAGGATCTCGACTCATGACTTGAGTAAATCCTAAAATCGCATTCAGGGGAGTTCTTAATTCGTGGCTCATTGCTGCTAGAAATTCGCTTTTGGCGCGATTGGCGGTGTCGGCGGCGATGGCAGCTTGTTGCAATGCGGCTGACTGCTTTTGGGTCTGTGCTAGCAGTTCTGCTTGCTGCAAGACTACTCCTAATTGAGTTCCAAGTTGAATTACAGTATTAATTTCTGCTTCGTTCCAAATTCGGGGGCCTGAATTTTGATAGCTTGCCAGTAATCCCCAAAGATTTTGACCGCAAAAAATGGGGACAATTATGTATGCTCTGGCTTGGAAATACTCCAAAAGATTAAGGTGACAAGGTGTAAAATCTGCGGTATAAATATCTTCTATTGCTAGGAAATTAACTTTGTAAAAATTCGCTCCGCCATTGTTTTCTTGCAAATAAGGATCGGCTACGTTTTCAGAATTGCTAAGCAAGATTTTGAACGGCCAATTTTCGCGATCGAAATAACCATCTTTGAGATGGGGTTCGCCGTTTTGTTCCCGAAGTAGAGAAATCCAGCCGGGAGCGACAGACTCGGCGACAAAATTGCCGCTCCAGTCAGGGTTGAAGCGGAAGATGGCGGTGCGATCGCATTTAATTAGTTGTCGCAGCTCAACGGCTACGGCATTGAAGATAGTCTCAAAATCTAATGTCTGGCGCATTTTTTGGATAATTCTGGCGATCGCTTGCTCTCGCTGGGCATTCTCCTGCAATGCTGACTCTGCCTGTTTGCGATCGCTGATATCAGCAATCCGAACTAGATAGATTTTCTGACCCATGACATCAATTTGTTTGGCTGCCAAGTTGCCCCAAAACACTTTACCTTGTTTGGTTAAATATTCCAGTTCTCGAGTGCAAAAACCGTTAACATCGATGGTTTGCAAATCAGAATTAACGGCTTCTGGCGCATAAGTTTTGCGGTGAAGTCTATGCCCTTCAATGTTAAGCAATGCCTCTTTACTTTGGGCTTCAAACATTTCTACTGCCCGCTGATTGCAGTCGAAAATTAAGTTAGTTTCTGGATTTACTAGAAAAATAGCATCAGCGGCGGCTTCGACGAGGGCGCGATATTTGCTTTCGCTTTCCGTGAGGGCGATTTCTGCCGATCGCCGATCGCGGATTTCTGCTTGCAACTGGAGGTTTTGGCGGTTTTGTTCGATGCGGGCTTGTTTTTCTTGTTTTAGCAATTCTGCATGAGCAATCGCGATTCCCAGTTGAGCCGCGATCGCTTCTAAGAGTTCAATCTCTTCTGGCTCCCATTCCCGTTGGCGATCGCACTGATGCAATCCAATAATACCGTTGGGTTTGCCTTTGTAAGAGGTGCGGACGCTCAGCATCGATTTGAGGTTAAAATATTCGCAGAGCGCTTTAACTGGCTGCAAGAGCGGTTCCAGGCTAACATCATTGGTAGCGATCGCCCGTTCTTGAGACAATACCTGTTTGGCGTGGGGATTGCCAGCAATGGGAATCTCGACAAATTCGATCCCAGGGTAGCTGGGAGTCCAATATTCCGCCGCGCTCAGCAATTTTGGAGTTGGTAACTCTGTGTAGAAGAGAATTTGCGTCCGATCGCTGTTAAAAGCCTTGCCCACAACGGCAGCGGCAGTCTTGAAGATTTGCTCTGAATCGATGTGGGAGCGAATTTGCTCAGTTATTTCTCGGAGTAAGTTACTGCGGTGAAGTTGTTTAGAAAGAGCAGCTTCTGCGAGTTTGCGATCGCGAATCTCCTGAGAAAGTAACGCATTTTGCTGTGCTAATTGCTTTTGCAGCCTCGAAATTTTCAGTTGATTTTCCACCCGCACCAACACCTCTTCTGGCTGAAAGGGTTTCGTGATGTAGTCAGCACCGCCAGCAGCAAAAGCTTTCTCGCTATCTAACACTTCACTTTTAGCGGTGATAAATATAATGGGAATATCGCGAGTGCGATCGTCTGCTTTTAATTGAGCGCATATTTCCCAGCCGTCCGGGGGCGGCATCATTATATCCAGTAAGATCAGATCGGGCACTTGGGCACGCGCCGTTGCCACAGCCAAACGACTGTCAGACATTGACCTCACGATATACCCCCGATCGGTCAAAAAACGGTCGAACAAGTACACAACATCCTGGTTGTCGTCAACCACTAAAATATTTGCAGCCGCCGCAGTTTGATAGTCGCTCATTTTTTGATTTTGGCTCTTGGATTAAACTTAACTAAGAGAGAAGAAACAATTATCATGAACAGCCAGCAATCGGAAACCCCATTAGGATACATTTTAATAGTTGACGACCAACCAGATAACCTCCGGGTTTTATCCGCATTGTTAAGGAAACGGGGGTATGAATGCCGCCGCGCCATAAATGGGCAACTCGCACTTAGAGCTTGTAACTCTAACCTGCCGGATTTGATTCTACTCGACATAGTAATGCCTAATATAGACGGTTACGAAGTTTGCAAAAAACTCAAATCTAACGAGAAAACCTGCGACATTCCAGTAATTTTCTTAAGCGCCAAAGGTGAAGTATTTGAAAAAGTAAAAGCATTTACCGCAGGCGGAGCTGACTACATCAGCAAGCCTTTTCATTCCGAAGAAGTTTTAGCTCGTGTAGAACATCAATTAACAATGCGGAGGCTGCAAAAGCAGCTAAAAGAACAAAATCAACTTCTGCAAGCAGAAATTAAGACTCGCTTAGGATTTGAGAAAGTCCTGCAAGAGCAAAACAAAATCCTCCAAAAAGAAATCAGCGATCGCAAACAAGCAGAAGCAGCACGACGGGAAAGCGAGCGGTTTACCCAGCAGATTGCCGAAGCCAGCCCAAATATATTGTACATTTACGACCTAATCGAGCAGCGCAATATTTATATTAATCGCCAAATTCGCCAATTTCTGGGCTATAGCCCAGAAGAAATTCAAAATATGGGTTGTGAGTTGTTCTCAAATCTGATCCACCCACAAGATTTTACCCGACTAGAAGAATATCACCAAAAAATCAAGAACTGCTCCGACGGCGACATATGTGAATTTGATTATCGGATCAAGCATCAAGACGGTTCTTGGCGCTGGTTAAAAAGCCGAGATGCGATATTTACCAGAACTCCAGAAGGCAAAGTCAAACAAATTCTTGGTGCAGCAAGTGACATCACCGAACAAAAGCAAACTGAAGAAGAAATTCGTTTGCTGCTAGCAACAACTCAAGCAATTAATCGATCCCTAGACTTTCAAGATGCTTTAACAGTAATTCTCGGCTTATTTTGTACTAGCATCGGATGGGATTTTGCCGAAGCGTGGATTCCTGCGGGTAGAGACGGTACAGTTTTAGTTTGTAGTGAAGGTTGGTATGGCAGCGACTTATCACTTGAAGAATTTCGACGTTTTAGCAAAAGATTCACATTTGCATCCGGGATCGGATTACCAGGGCGTATTTGGTATTCTGGACAGCCCGAATGGATAGAAAATATTTCTGATTATAAGAATCCTATTTTTATAGGACGGACGCGCATTGCGGCGGCAATGGGATTAAAAGCCTGTTTTGGCGTACCAATTTGCGCTAACAGAGTGGTTTTAGCTGTTTTGGTTTTCTTTAAGCGGTCAAAAAGTCTCAAAGATTGGCGTTTACTTGAGCTAGTAAATGCTGTGGCGACTCAGCTAGGTTCTCACATTCAACGCAAACAAGCAGAAGAAGCATTGCAGCAGCAATTTTTGCGGGAGAGGCTAGTAGGAGCAAGTGTTGAGCGGATTCGTCAGTCTCTTAAACTGGAAGAAGTGCTGAAAACTGCTGTGGAAGAAGTGCGTTATTTTTTATCAACTGACCGCGTAGCAATTTACAACTTTAATTCTGATGGTATTGGCGGAATAGCTGTCGAGTCAGTGGGAGAGGAATGGATGCCTATTTGCGATAAAGATATTCATGACAACTGCTTTGTAGAAAATTATATTTCCCTTTACCAGGAAGGTCGGATTTGTGCAATTGAAGATATTTATACTGCTGGTTTAAAGCACTGCCATCTTGATTTTCTGAGTGAATTTCAAGTTAAAGCCAATTTAGTAGTCCCGATTTTGCAAAATAGTCATGAACCTGAATTGTCTGCTGCAAACCCCAAGTCAAAAATCAAAAATACACTATGGGGGCTATTGATTGTCCATCACTGTAAAGGCCCTCGTATTTGGCACTCATCAGAGATAGAATCCCTCAGACAGTTGTGCGTACAATTGGCAATTGCCATCCAGCAATCGACACTTTTTGAACAAGCCCAAATCGAAATCTCCGAGCGCAAGCAAGCAGAATTAGCCTTACAACAGGCGAAAGAAGCTGCCGAAGCTGCCAATAGTGCCAAAAGCGAATTTCTTGCCAATATGAGTCACGAGTTGCGAACACCTTTGAACGGCATTTTAGGCTATACCCAAATCCTAAAAATGCACGATAATTTAACTTCCCAGCAGCAGCAGAACCTCAGCACTATTCAAGACTGCGGCGGACACTTACTAACTCTTATTAATGACATTTTAGACATCTCCAAAATTGAAGCTCAGAAAATGGAACTCTACCCCACAGAGTTAAATTTTCCCAATTTTATTAAAAGTATTAGCGATCTTTTTCAGATGCGAGCCAGCCAAAAAAATATCGCCTTTACTTACGAACAACTATCACCATTACCTAGGAGCATTCAGGCTGATGAAAAAAGATTACGGCAAATTTTAATTAACTTACTAGGTAATGCAGTTAAGTTTACCAACAGCGGCGGCGTAACTTTTAAAGTCAGCTGTATAGAAGGTGCAGAATGGGAACTAGAAAATATCAGTAATAACGAACAACAAACAACTAATAATTATCAATTACCAATTATAAAAATCCGCTTTCAAGTAGAAGATACTGGCATCGGTATAGAAGCAAGTAAATTAGAAGAAATATTTTTCCCATTTCACCAAGTAAGCGAACCCCCTTATTCTAATGAAGGTACGGGACTGGGACTATCCATCAGCCAAAAATTAGTCAAGATGATGGGCGGCGAAATCGGCGTTAAAAGTGTCTTGGGGAAAGGTAGCATTTTCTGGGTGGATTTAAAGTTACCATTAGTCAAGAACAGTTTTCAACTGGTTGAAGGTAAAGAAGTACCCCAGATTGTCGGTTTCTTAGGTAATAAGCGCAAAGTTCTAGTCGTGGATGATAACCAGATAAATCGCGACATCTTGCGAAATCTGCTTGAACCTTTAGGCTTTAAAATTATTGAAGCTACTGATGGTAAAGAGTGCCTCAATAAGGCTCTAGAATTCAAGCCAGATGTGATTTTAATGGATTTAGTCATGCCAGTAATGGACGGCTTTGAGGCTACCAGGCGGTTGCGGCATTTGCCAGAGCTAAAAGATGTAGTTTTACTCGCTATTAGTGCTAGTGTTTTCGATAATGGTAAACTAGATAATTTATTGGGAGAGAGTGATAATTTTTTGCTGAAGCCAATCGAAGTAAAGCAGCTTTTAGACAGATTGCAGTTACGTTTAGGGATAGAATGGATTTACCAAAATCGAGATGAAAACAGAACGAATAAGAATGAATCGAGGAATTCTTTTCAGGATGCGAACAGTTTACAGAACGAGCTTTTTATCTTTCCATCAACGGGAACATCATCCTTACTTCCGCCTTCTAAAGAGTCAATTGCTGCTTTGTTAAGCTCAGCGGAAATCGGCGATATCGAAGAAATTTTGGAGGAAGCTGCTAGACTGGAAAATTCCGATCGTAAATTAGTACCCTTTGCGAGTCATCTGCGCCAACTAGCTAAAGGATTTCAGCTCTATAAAATTCAAAAATTACTCCAGGAATATCTGACACAATATTAATTAATCTTGTTAATTTTTTCTTTAATCTCAATTAGTAATCAACCTTGAAATGACAGATAAAACAATTAAAAAAAATATCATACTTATCGTAGATGACAATCAAAATAATTTGGATGTGCTTTTTGATTTATTAAAGAAGTCGGGCTTTAAAGTCTTAGTTGCTCTCAACGGCGAAAGTGCAATTAAGCAAATTGAACGCATTCATCCTACTCTGATTCTCTTGGATGTAATGATGCCAGGAATTGATGGGTTTGAGACTTGCCGTCGGCTGAAAACAAATCCAACTACCCAAGATATTCCAGTAATTTTTATGACTGCACTTTCTGAGACAGTCAATAAAGTCAATGGTTTTCAAGTGGGTGCTGTCGATTACATCACTAAACCTTTTCAGTATGAAGAGGTATTAAGCAGACTCAAAACCCATTTAACCATCCGCAATCTGCAAAATAAACTTCAGGAAAAAAATACAGAGCTTCTCCAGGCAAACGATAACTTAGAAAAACTTGTGGAACAAAAGACAAAACAACTGATTCAACAAGAAAAAACAGCTATCATCGGGCGCTTAACTCAAGGATTATTTCACAATTTAAGAAATCCAATTCAAGTTATTTTAACTACCCTTAGCCTGATTGAAATAAAAGCACAAGAAACTGGAGATACAGTTTATTTGAAGAATAGCGAGCATATTAGCACTGCTGTCAACCAAATCAATGATATAATAAACACACTAATGCTCAAAAGTAGAAGAGAGCAAGAAGAAGATTTACAACTTGTCAATATCAACGAACTTTTGCGCCGCGAGATTCAATTATTAGAAGCTGATTTTAATTTTAGCAACGCGATTAAAAAGAAATATATATTTGATGATGAAATAGTTAGTATTCCTTTGATATATTGTCATATTTCTCAGATATTTCATAGCTTAGCTGAGAATGCAATTGATGCAATGTCGGGAGGTATAGTTAAAGAACTGACTATTATTACTAGGCAAGATGAGCAACGAATATACATAGATGTTAAAGATACTGGTTGCGGAATATCACCTGAGAACTTGTCAAAAATTTTCGATCCTTTTTACACAACAAAATTAGCAAAATACGAAGATATGGAAACAGGAGTTACGACAAGAAATGGACTAGGACTTTATACTTGCATTGAACTTTTAAAACCGTTTGAAGGGGAAATTACAGTTACAAGTGACTGCGAAAATGGTAGCATATTTACAGTTATTTTACCCAAAAATATTAAAAGATTCCCGCTTTAGGTATTTTTTGTGACTATTGGAATCAGTTGCTACCTCAGCCTTTCAGCCAGAAGATCGCCCACACGCAAAGCATTCGCCATAATTGTCAGCGTTGGGTTAACTCCAGAATTGGAGGGGAAAAAACTACCATCGACAACATAAAGGTTATCGACATCGTGGGTGCGGCAATTGAGGTCTAATACTGATGTTTTGGAGTCGCTACCAAAGCGGCAAGTACCGCATTGATGACCTACAGCTTGCAAAGGAATATTATTGCGGGGATAGAGGCTAAAGGGGATGACGTGCATGGCATTTCGCTCGATTGATTTCAATACTGATGTCCAGCGATGAGCCAAGCGATCGGCAGCTTCAGTATTATTAACGGTGTAATCCAAATGCAACTTTTCGCCGACAACACGCACCCGATTGTTAGGATCGGGCAAATCTTCAGTTTGCAACCACCACCCTACAGATCGTTCAGCAATCAAGTGTAGTTCAAAGCCGGGAATAAATTTCACCAAGGGTGCTAAAAGCGGCGGTGCTTCTGCTGGAATCATATCTGCCAGTACATTTCCGCTATTTTGCACCATTCCCATTGGATAGGGAAAATCTGGTTCGCCCCAGTAGAAGTCGTTAACAGCGATCGTCTTTTGAAAGTTGGCTCGGTTGGGTTCAAGGTGGATGGATAATAGTGCGATCGCCTGATGCTTCATAAAATTGCGCCCCACGCGATCGGAACTATTCGCCAGTCCATTTGGATGCTTGTCATTAGCCGATCGCAGCAGCAAAGCAGCGGAGTTAATAGCCCCACAAGCCACTACGACAATATCAGCAGAGAACTGATATAACTCCCCATTAACATCAGTTTCAACTGCGGTGACATCTCGCCCAGACGCGCTAGTGTGCAGTTTCAGGACTTTGGCGTTTGTTATCAGCGTCAGGTTAGAATACGCCTCGCGGGTGGGACGAATCGCATTCACTTCAGCATCAGCTTTTGCACCCACCAGACAGGGATAGCCGTCAAAAGTATCGCAGCGAATGCAGGGACTTTTAGTGCGATCGCTCTCGTTCAACTTCAGTCCCAACGGTAAATTAAAAGGGTAATAGCCCAGCTTACGGATGCCATCGGCGATCGTCTGCATATCCGCCTCGTGACTCACCGCCGGATAGGGATAGGACTCGCTGCAAGGCGGTTCCGTAGGGTCTTTACCTCGCTCTCCATGTACATCGTACAGCTTTTCTGCCTGAGTGTAATAAGGCTCAAAATCCTGATACTTCAGTTCCCACTCAGGAGAAATGCCGCCCTTGTGGATTACCCGTTCAAAATCTCGCTCTCGCAGTCGTAGCAACGCTGCCCCATACAGTTTAGTATTTCCACCCACCCAGTAGCCCGTCTGCGGGCGAAACGCCTTACCGTCTTTGTCGTACCAGTGTTCGTCAGTGTGATAGCGTTCCTTTTGGTAAACTTCCTTAGCGTTCCAGTTGTCTTTTTCACGAGGCAGAAAATCACCTCGTTCCAGCACTAAAATCTTTTTACCTGTAGGTGCTAAGCGGTGAGCCAGTGTACCTCCACCTGCTCCTGTCCCGATGATGATGACATCATAGTGAGTTGTTGTCGTTTCCATTGCAATTTTTTCTGAAGTTATTCTCGTTTCGTTTTATTTATTAACTTATTGGAGTAGGATTGGGTTGGGTGATGTTAACCATCGCCATACCTCCTTTGGCATGACATTTTTGTGGGAATTGCTGTGAGCGATCCAAAGAGAGGTGATAATAGCTCCTAGGATAGATTGTTCGATCCAGGTTATAACTTTAAACTCAATAAAGTCATCTGTCTGATGGCTTAGTATTCATATCTACCTAACGAAAGATTCTGATTTTATCGACTACTTATACAAAAATAATTCGCTAATCTATAGCTGTGGTTTGAGGTGTAATTGACACTAATTAAACGACAATTACCCTGAACTTAAAGCTGCGATCGCAGCTCAATGTGCGTTAACTGGCAAGAAATACCATGCCTGAAACCATTGAAATCTATGACGATCGCCTGCGATCGCTTGTACGCCCAAATGCCTCCCTCCAAAAGCTTGCCAATGGTGCCATCCATAGCGAAGGCCCCCTTTACTTCCACGAAGACGACAGCGTTGTGTGGAGCGATGCTCATGGCAACCGCCTGTTGCGCTGGAGTAACCGTGATGGAGTCAGCGTTCTGCGCGATCCGTCCGACTATCAAAGCGGTAATTACCGCGACTTGGAGGGTCGTCTGGTTGCGTGTTCGTCGGGTTTACGTGCTATTATCAGACGCGATGATGACGGTCAGTGGCAGGTTTTAGTAGACCGTTATCAGGGTAAGCGCCTCAACAGCCCGAACGACCTGGTAGTGAAAAGTGACGGCACAATTTGGTTCACTGACCCACCCTACGGCATTACTGAGCCAAACCAAGGCTACGGCGGCGAACAGGAACAACGGGGATGTTTCGTGTACCGCTTTGACCCAGTGACGGGTGAGATCGATGCGATCGTCACGGATATGGTGCGCCCTAACGGACTCGCTTTCAGTCCAGACGAAAACCTGCTGTACGTATCCGATACCGCTGCTTTCAACATCCCCGATGGGCCTCATCATATCCGCGTGTACGAGGTTGTAAATGGTCGGCGTGTAACGAACGATCGCGTATTTGCAGCGATCGATCCGGGTCAACCCGATGGGTTGCGTGTGGACGAGTACGGCAATATCTTTACTAGCTCTCAGGATAGCGTGCAGGTATATGCGCCTGATGGCACTCGCTTAGGGAAAATTCTGGTGCCGGAGATTTGCGCTAATCTTACCTTTGGGGGAGTGGGACGCGATCGCCTTTTTATTACGGCAGGCACATCCTTATATGCGATCGACCTTAATACTCGTGGGGTGCAGAGATGATTTACAAATTTGCCATTGGCTTTGCGTTCACCTTTCTATTAGTTACTAACATTTCATCTAATCTGCCAGAGCTAGGTCTAAACCTATTCAGTTCGCTTAATACTGTTTTCCCCGCCGGACTTCAAGGCACGGTGCTTTTACTATTAAGAGTTAGTATCGGCCTATTGTTTCTGCTGCATGGCTATCCTAAAATAACGCACCTTCAACAGTGGGCTGATTTACTGAAAATGCCGATCTTTCTTTGCTTTTTATCAGCAGCGTCTATGTTAGGCGGCGGAATTTGCCTAATTTTGGGATTCCTGACACTTTTGGCGAGTCTACCAATTCTCGGCTCAATGGTATTTGCGGCATATTTAGACATC
Organism: Kamptonema sp. UHCC 0994; assembly: GCF_029167235.1. Lineage (GTDB taxonomy): Bacteria > Cyanobacteriota > Cyanobacteriia > Cyanobacteriales > Microcoleaceae > Kamptonema. The sequence continues at coordinate 25,477 of NZ_JARFTR010000221.1, forward strand.
TCCCAAGGTAAGCCTTTTATGGCTCGCGATCCCTATTTAATTCCTGAAGAACAGTATCAGGGGCCTTTAGGAAAAGGCGAACCGCCAAGCTGGGAAAAAGCGTTTATGTATTGTGTAATGTTGATTGCGATCGCAGTTTTAGGGCCAGGTGCGTATTCGCTTGATGCTCTGATTTTTGGACGTTGAACCAGACTGGTTTTTCTATTTAAGAAGTTCCAGAGAGGCTTCGATCGCAGAATCTAAGAATGCTTCGACTTGCGCTTGTTGTTCCTCCCCTTGGCTGAGTTGAGAAGCCGTTAAAATCGCACCAACCCAACCTTCTGTATGCCAAATTCCACCGCCAGCCAGTTGGGTAAGGCTAGTAGGATCTGGATAGGGCCAAGGAGTAACATACCAGTACGGTCGATCGTAACTACCATCCCCAGGTGACATCCCTACACCAATAGAAACAGCTTCGTCCTTCTTGGTATAAGGGAGAGAAATGAGCATAGCAATATCAAAGTGATGAGGCCAAATATGTACGGAAGATGTACCTTCTGTTCTGGTTGATACAGCTTGTAAAATCGAGTTTGTATTGGCGAAGTAAGCTGTTAATTCCTGACGTTTTGCTTCATCGTTGCTGTTAAAAGTTGCACCTCTAGCAATAGCGCTATCAGGAAAGTCATCAGGATAGGTAACAAAATTCAGTTTAGCTAGATCTGCTCCCAAAGGCTCGATGGTTTGTTTAAGCCAATTCATCCCGTCATTCAGGTTTTTTTGTGGGAGAGAAAATTCTGCTAACTGATTTCCTTGGGCATCCAAAACCAAGGAAGTTAGACTAATAGGTTCAAGAGCAACGTAGAATGGTTGTTCGGCAGTCACAAGACTACTAACAAATACTTTTAATTCTGAATTCCAGGTCAAACTGGCATGGCTGTAATCGGGTTGAGGTTCGATTAAAAAATTACCGACGGCTGCCATAAACTGAATGGCATAGTGTAACTGTATTCGAGTTTCGGTTAAAGATTGAGGATCGATATTCCTTACTTTTTGCCAACCATTCATATTTTTTCTCCCTCAGCGAGTGTGCTAAATTAAAGCTGAATCAGCTATCACTTCAACTGACGATCTCTAAACTTTGTGTTCTGGATGTCGAATAACTTTGGTTTCAACGCCATTAGCTTCAAAAATGGCTTTAGCAATATCAATCACGCCTCTTGTATGAGTTGACACTCCCCGGTCTAAAGACACGGGGATTCTTAAGGACAAACTTTGGGGGATGAATCCCACCAAAGTTTAATTCTTAAAGGGTTAGTCAGCAACCCGCTACCCACTCGCTCAATAATTGAGTCTATGGCTACTTTTGATTTTCTAATGATATTTCCTGCGCCGTTAACATCTGCATTGATTAACAATCCAGTGCTAGAACGGTACAAACCTCGCTTAATTCTTTTACCTAATGGTTGCCAATTGTCGGGTTTTTCACCGACTTTCACTGGCAACAAATCTTGGTCTAAAAAACTAGCTTTTGATGTGTAAGATTCGTCTTGCTCTACAAATCGCCAGCCTCTTAAATCGCACTCTTGTTGCAATCTATCTTTAACTTTAGCGGTAGGGATTTGGACAAAGTTCTGATTGGTCACGACCCCCATATTAACTTCTTGCTTTTGTCCTTTGTTCCAACCAAAAACTATCACATTGATTTGGTGATTTTCGCAATAATCTACGATAGTTCTGACTGCCTTGTTGACCGCATCCCTCATCCTTCTGGCGCGAGTCTCTGACAACTGTTGCAGTCTCTTTGACAAAAAACCTTTGGGCAGTTTATGTGTAGCGTGTTCTGATTGAACTCTCGCTTTTTCCTTATTAAACCATTGGTTCCAAGACTTCAATTTGTGACCATCAATAATGAAAGGATTACCATTACTAGAAACACAAGTTAGCCAGTTATCAATCCCATGATCTATTCCTAAAACTCCTGTCACTTCGAGACTGCAACTAAGAGCTTGCTCAGTCAGAGACTCGTAAACATACTCAATCCAGACCTCACCATTTCTAGGGATTAGCCTAAGTTCTTTAATTTGGCAATCTTTCAAGCGTTCCGGTAATGTTACCCAGAGACAGTCTGTCCCGAAGTGTTCTTTGCCTTTGGTTCCCAAAGGCAATCTCACCCGATTACCCACTATTTTCAAGGCTTGTCCCGGATAGGAGACTTGGTACATACCGCCTTTGGTTCTATATTTGGGCAGTCTCGGTTTTTGATTAAGTTGCCCTTTCTTAGCAAGCCTTTCTAAGGCTCGAAAAGAGCTAAAAGATTCGGTAACAGATTTCAATGATTGTTGAGCTACTTGAGAGTAAAGTAGCCCGTAATTTTCGTTGCTCTTGGCAATCTTGTACAAGTCGGGGTATTTAATTGTGCCTTTGTCCTTAAAGTACCGTTGCCGACTTTCGTAAGTGCCGACATTAAACAGATTATTTGACCATCTCAACAGTTGCTCAACAATAGTTTTATCGAATCCTGTTAAATGCCAGATATCTTTTTGTACTGCATACATTAATTTCACCTCTTTTGATTTATTGTACTATACTTGGAAATATCTAACTGGTTTTATATTTATGAAAACAATTAACCTATAAAATATCATACTTCAAATCACAAGTCTTGAACTTTATCAAATTTTGATACAAAATTTTACATTAACCAATGGATTTAAAGTCAGTACGGGTTAAGTAAAAGGTTTAATTCCTGACCAAGGACGTGCATGGCATTTCGCTTTAAGAAGTTCCAGCGAGGATGCGATCGCAGAGTATAAAAACGCTTCGACTTGCACTTGTTATTACTCCCCTTGGCCGTCATGATTTCTGGTCTTTATCGTCATCACTTAGCATATTGAGCAATTTTTTGGCAACTATAGCGCCGACGACGACTCCACCAACCACTTGAGCAACCTTAACAGCTTGTGTTACCCCATCACCAGAATTGAGATGTTCGTGGAATATCTCATCTTTTAGCCAATCTGTAGTAACTTTAAAGTTATGAACCGGAGTTGGCAATAGCTCTAAATAAGTGCCTTGGCGAATCAGATGACCAACTTCGCCTGTCACTTCAAAAACATCGTAAATGTTAGCAGCACTATTTTCTAAACCTAGTTTGAGAAGGGTTCCGCGTAAGTTAACCTGAGCTGGTTTTGGCTCATGTCCTAAAGCGATCGCTTTCAGATTATGCGCGATCGCGGCTCCTTGCTGATAAGCTACTTGGGCAGTAGGAGGCAAAGGTTTAATATCATTGTGTTGTTCAGAAGAATTAGATATTAGCTCTTTATGCAGCTCTAGATGCTCGTACTCGCGACCCTCAACCGTTGATGATTGCACATCCACAGCACAATCACCCCCCGCAAACACTTCTGGAAAATCAGGTAACTGCAAAGTGGGAGTAACATGAACGCGACCATTTTTATCGCGGTGTTCGTCGGGAATTGACAAGTTTTTAATCAGTGGATGTGTAGCCGTTCCAGTTGTCCAAATTGTGGTAGATGCTGATAATATTTCAGACTTACCATCGCGCTTATATTCAACTGAATCTCGACGAATAGCCGTCGCTTCTGCTCCCGCGATTAACTCCACTGGTACGGCGCGTTTTTCCAATTCATGCTCCGCAGTTTCGCGGAGATGACTATTAATATCACCCTTGAGAATTTCGTTGCCGTGATTAATTAATACCACCCGAACTTCTTGAGGATTACCTCCCAAAGCTTCATACCAGTGAGGTAGCAAATCGGCTAAAGTAGCGGCCATTTCCACACCACTTGGCCCGCCACCGATCGCAGCTACAGTTAGCAGCCGACGACGTTGTTCGGGGTCTTCAATTTGAACGGCTCGTTGTAAGCAGTCGCGCAGGTGGCGATCAAGTGCAATCGCATTTTCTTGGGTGCGAAAATCAAACGCATATTCTTTAGCACCCTCAACGCCAAAATAGCCAGTAACGCTACCTAAAGCTAACACTAAGTTACTGTAGTTGTAGTTAGTTCCCGATGTTAATTTGACTTCCCGTTCATGCAGGTCAATCGATTGCACCGTATCTTGCACAAAAATGATGCCGCTATCCTTAAGCAGTTCATCAAAACGCGGTACTACCTGATTAGCATCCATCTCGCCACTGAAATACTCGTAAAGTAATGGCTTAAAACAAAAGCGTTCAGAGCTATCAATTAGGATGATGCTTCTTGGATAGTGTTCGTGTGCAAGATGCAAAGCTGTAAACAGACCAGTGAAACCACCACCAACGATTACAGTCTGATAAATTGGGTTATTCATGGGAATTTATGCTATTTAATTAAAAAGAGACCAATCAATACAAAGCTGAGAAAGATAGCGAGAAGGATAGCGTGTTCAACTCTGGGACTAATAATCTTGACAGTAATCACTAAAGTAATTGCTAGGAGGACAACGCCAACATCCACAGCAACCTGACCACCTCGATCGATCAATGGATCTTTTTGGAATGATCCAGCCAAACTGAAAAAGTAAATTGTGAGGATTGCTGGTAATTCTTGAGTTGGTAAATTCATAAAAAACCTCCTTGAAATTTATAAAGTAAGGTACGAGTACATTGGGTTATAGCTGCAACAAAGATTTCATCCATCGGCTTTTATTCCTAGTAGCGGGTCTACAAATTCAAATCTCTAATAAAGCAATGCTTAAGTATGATTTGGCTACAAATAACCATTCATCTTAATACTGCAAATTTCTAGGGCGGCCAGAGATAAATTAGTGAGAATAGGACAACCCAGATCGCATCAACAAAGTGCCAGAATAAAGTAGTTGCGCTGACACCAAAGTGCCCCTTGTTGTAATTGTTCCGAATAAAGGAACGGGAAAGCATGAGCAACTGTAAGAGAATGCCCGTAAGAACGTGCAGCCCGTGGAAGCCTGTCAGCAGGTAAAATGTGCCACCCATCAACCCTGTAGTCAGCCGGAAGTTAAGGTTACTCCACTCAATCCCCTGACCAACTAAGAAGTAAATTCCCATCCCAGAAGTTAAGGCCCAAAGCCAGCGAAATCTAATAATCTTATGGCGTTTGAGAGCGTTTTCTGCGGCTTGAATAACGAAGCTACTGGAAAGCAGCACCACAGTATTAATAATAATAAATTTAGATAATTCCGGCCCCTTAAAACCAGGCGGTAGCCAGTTGGAATGGGTCAATCGGAGAGCAATATAGGTAAATAAAAAGCTGATAAAAACTAGGCTTTCCGACATCAGGAATACGGTGACACCGAACATTGCTTTACCATGATGATCGTGAGCGATGCCGCCACCAATTGGCAAGAACCTTTGTAACCAATTAGGTAGAAACTGTACTAGGCGATCGAAACGGATTGGGCTTTCATCTATATGATGTGTAGGATTTGGCATAACTTCGATGATTTTTGATTTTGAATTTTAGATTGAATAAAACTCCTCAATTATTCCTCCTGGTCGATCTATTCTTGAGTAACAGCAGCCTCTGGTATCGCTTTAGAGTTATAATGATAAGGCGGATCATTGACAACAGGAATTTCCTCAAAGTTCTCCCTCGGTGGCGGTGAAGAGGTCTTCCATTCTAACCCTGTAGCGTGCCAAGGATTGTCAGGTGCTTTTTTACCTAATAGCAAAGAACCAACGATATTGGCAATAAAAGGTAGCGTAGACATCCCTAACAAAAACCCTCCCAAACTAGCAATAATATTCCACCCTTGGAATTGCGGATCGTAAGAGGAAACCCGGCGCACCATACCCTGTAAACCTAGTGGGTGCATGGGAAAAAAGGTAAGATTAGCGCCGATAAAAGTTAAAAAGAAATGCACTTTTCCCCAGCCTTCGGCGTACATTCGCCCGGTTATTTTTGGGAACCAAAAGTAAATCGCCGCAAAGATTGCCATCGTGATTGTATTGTAGACGATGTAGTGGAAGTGACCTACCACAAAGTAGGTGTTGTTGACATGAATATCAAACGGCACTGAACTAAGCATGATGCCAGTAATGCCACCGAAAATAAACATAAGTACACCTCCTAAAGCAAATAACATGGGAGTTAAAAGATGCAGTCTGCCATTCCAAACTGTGGCAGTCCAAGCAAATACTTTGACACCAGTAGGGACAGCTACTAACATTGAGGAAACCATAAATAGTATCCGCATCCAATTGGGTGTAGCACTGGCAAACATATGGTGTACCCAGACAAATATGCTGACTAAACCAATTCCGAAAGAAGCGATCGCAACCGATCGATAGCCAAACAAAGGATTGCGAGAAAAGGCGGGGAGAATTTCTGAAAAGATGCCAAAAGCAGGCAACGCCATCACATAAACTGCCGGATGGGAGTAGAACCAAAATAAGTGCTGATAGATAATTGGGTCGCCATTCTCCAGGGGTTTGAAGAAATTTGTCCCAAAAGTGAGGTCAAAAAATAATAGTACGATCGCGCCCGTTAGGGAAGGTAAACAAATTAGTTGTAGCAACTGGGCGCTGAGAACTGTCCAAACGAAAATTGGCATCCGAAAAAACGTCATCCCCGGTGCCCGCATCCAAACAATTGTAGTAATAAAGTTGACTCCTCCCATAATCGATGAAATACCCAGTAACATTACACTTAGTATCCAAATTGATTCGCCGTTAATGGGATAACCAGTTGGGTTTTGGAGGCTGATTGGTGGGTAAGACCACCAGCCAGCTTGTGCGGGCCCACCTTGTACTAAAAAGCTTGATAGTAGCAGGATACCTGCTGGGGGAATTATCCAAAAAGCGATCGCATTCAGAACTGGAAACGCCATATCTTTTGCCCCAATCATCAACGGTACTAAGTAGTTGGCAAGACCAGCATTGAATGGGATAATCCACAGGAAAATCATCACCGTGCCGTGTAGAGTAAATAAGCCATTATATAAAGAGCGATCGACCAAATCTGATTCGGGAGTAAGCAGTTCGCCCCGAATAATCATCGCCAACAGCCCGCCAATTAAAAAGAAAATAAAGGTCGTCACCATGTACTGAACACCGATAACTTTATGGTCGGTGCTAAAGCTGAAATACTCCCGCCAGTTGGTATCATTTTTACTGTTGGGATTTTCCGCTTCGTCAGTAATTGGGATAGAGTTATTTGTCATATATTTTTTATTTATGGGTAGCAGCTTGAGAAAGCCATTGACTATAAACTTCAGGCGATTCAACGTATACATCAGCCACCATCAAAGCAAAGTCGGTGCCGCTGAATTGAGAATCGCGCAGGTGATATTTGCCGATTTTGGTGGGTGTTAATACCAGGTTAATATTGCGGTTGGGGATGATATCTTGCTTTAACCGAAATTCCGGGACATAAAAGCCGTGGATCGCGTCTTCTGAATGCAAATTTAAGCGGGTACGTTCCTTTACTCTTAGGTGTAATTCGTTACTTATAGCATTATTTGGATAGCGGAAAGACCAAACCCATTGTTTAGCTATAACCTCAATATTTTCAGTAACAGGTTGATTAGTATTTGTGACCGTTGCAGCGGCAGCAGGTTCTTCCAATAGGTGCAGATGCACGATCGGTTGTAGCCCCTCAATATCTAGTTGTTGATAAATGCTGAAACTTTGAGCTGCAAGCCATAAAACTAGGACGGTTGGGGCGGCAGTCCAGAGGATTTCCAGCCTCACATCGCTTCTAGCAGGATGACCGTGACTCCAATCTCCCTTGGGCGCACGACGGGTCATAATTGAGTATCCGATCGTGCCTGCGATCGCCAAAAATATGAACGATCCCACCGAGGTTAAAAAGCTAAATATGCGATCGACTCGTTCCGCTTCTGCGGTGGCCTGAATCGGCATCCAAGAGTAGGCGCGATCGCCAATCCAGCGGGCTATTATCAGAATTACCGCGATAAAAACTATTAATAATAGTGTGTTGAAAATTCTCCTCATCGCATCCCCTGTAAAATCAATTCTTCTAGTATAGCGGTTCTCAAGTAAGTGAGGTACGTAGTTGGGCTTTAGCCCTCTTAATTGTGCTTATATAGTTAAGTGAGGTAAGCACCTAACAACTCCCATTACCAATTAATACTCATCCCTCATCTACCTGAGAAAGGCTATATATGTGTTGGCATCATTTGAGTAAAAAATTAGGATTTTTACCTTGTCGAATCAAGCCCGCCGCCGTATTATGTATCCCGAATTCATCTCCCATCTGCGCTCCTAATGTTCCGTGAACAAATAACAATCCCAACATGGCAATACCCACCAACAAATAGCTCCACTGCACTTGGATCGTGGCATCTTTACGCCAGCGGTAGCGTTGCAATCCCCTCCACACGGTCATGGCAACGATCGCTGCTAATAGTAAAATCCCACCGATACCGTGCAACAGCATTGTTGTACCAGCACCCAACCCCCAAGCACTCTTCATATTTGTGGGTGGGTTTGCCAACATAATCTCAAAAAAGCCCGCTGCGACGGTAAAAAATGTGATAACAGCACTCGCTAAAAGATTGTACCAACCAACATCAAAAAAGCTAGGACGAATAGCAGTTAGAGCTAAAAATTTGAGGATTGGTTTTTCAAAGCGAAACAGCGTTCCTGCAATATCAAAAATTATGGCAATAATGAATAAACCCAAAGTTAAATGCACTAGCTGCGGATGAATTGGAACTTCGTAGGGTAATCCGTTCGCACCTAGTTTGAACCACAACCGATCGATAAGTTGGGAGTTCATTATAAGACTCCATTTTTTGTTGCTTCAACTACGGGTTCTACGTGCAGCCCGTATACCCAAACTAACTGACTCCCTAAATATTGTTGAAAGCATACTAAACAAATTAAAAATGTTGCTACACCTAGATAAGCAACAGGTATCTTTAGTGGCGTGCGGGCGCGAATCGCAAATCGCCATGCGGTAATTGCCACAATAATTGCCGAAAGTGACCAGCCAGTAATTGTGTGCAAATTCAGCGTCGGCTTGACAGCTTCGTAAGGTTGGGCTAAACCAGCTTCAAACTGACCAAAGATGACGGCTAGGAAAATACTGACTGAAGCCACAAACATATTCCAGAAACTTACCTCAAACAAACGATGATTGCGGTTGAAATAGCCTACCACGTCGCAGAAGAAGGAAAAAAACACCATCGCGATCGCGAAATGGACGATGATGGGATGGAGCGGATCTGGGTAAGGTAGATTCGCATTATTGAGAGGCAGAGGCATCGCTTTCTCCTGTTTTACTGAACTTGTTCCCGGAGGCGAGCTGACAGGGAGTTCTCTAAATATAGATTGAGACTAATTCTAAATAAACATATCTATCTAAAGATTGATTTAAGCCTAAAAAACAACCATTGCTTCTAAAACTATTGGGTTGTCAACTCTCTAAAGTTTTAAGGCGATCGCGGTTGTCATATTTTTGACACAATAATGACATAAAGATTCCTTACTTATCACAAAAAGCATTGTTTGACAATTAAATTTATGTGTAAGTTTCTCGATCGGATAATTATAAAGTTCTACCCTCAGAAATAGATGCGAATTACCCCATTAGATAGACGTATTTAATTCTACAAATCCCTAAAGTTAGCGCAGAAACCTATAAATAAATCTTTAAGTAGTTACGTTAAGTAGGGTGCGTTAGCTCGATAAAATTAGTGAGGATCTACAAAATTTTAGGCCCTGACGCAAGGAAATCAAAACAAGGAAAAAATATGAGCTATTCCCCTAATCTTCTTAAAGGTCAAAAAGCACTCGTAACGGGTGCAAGTTCTGGTATTGGTGAAGGAGTCGCCCGCGCTTTGGCTGCATCGGGTGCTTCCGTTGTAGTCAACTACCATTCTGAACCGGAAGAAGCAGAGAAGATTGTCAGCGAGATTAAATCGGTTGGTGGGGAAGCGATCGCGATCGGTGCAAATGTCGCCAAGGAAGAAGAAGTTTTGTCAATGTTTGACCAAATGTACCAGCACTTTGGCACGATCGACATCTTAATCAACAACGCCGGAGTGCAAAAAGACTCAGCCTTTGTAGACATGACCCTTGACCATTGGAACTTGGTTATTAGCGTGAACCTAACCGGACAATTTCTCTGCGCCCGTGAAGCAGCAAAAGAATTTCTGAAGCGGGGCGTGAAGCCAGATATCTCCTGTGCCGCAGGCAAAATCATTTGTATGAGTTCGGTACACGAGGAGATACCTTGGGCGGGTCACGTCAACTACGCTACCAGTAAGGGCGGCATCCACATGATGATGCAGAGTATTGCCCAGGAACTCGCACCCCACAGAATTAGGGTCAATAGCATTGCACCTGGTGCTATTAAAACTCCCATCAATAAAGCAGCCTGGAATACACCAGAAGCTGAGGCAAAATTACTAAAACTCATTCCCGCAAACCGGGTCGGAGATGTGACAGACATCGCCAAAGCTGCTGTTTGGCTTGCCTCGGACGACTCAGATTATGTGAATGGTGAAACTCTTTTTGTAGACGGCGGTATGACTCTGTATCCAGGGTTCGCCACAGGGGGCTAGATGAACGTAGAACAGCAACAGCACAGTTTTTGACTTTTGATTACTAACCCAAGTTGCTAGTTATAAGATTAGTCTTATTCTTTGTACGTAGTTGGGCTTTAGCCCTCATAATGAAGCCTGCATAAGAGGGCTAAAGCCCAACTACGTACCTTTACTTAAATAACTAGCAACTTGCGTTACTATTAGCTAGCTAAATTGACGAGAACGAGGAAGGCGTATGAATTCTGAACCAGTATCAACGGCGTGGGGAAAAATACAGGCAATGACTAACAGCCTGATTACCCTACTGCCAAATATAGTCCTCGCCTTAATCGTCTTTGCCATCTTTTGGTTTGCCGCCAGGGCATTCAAGTCGGTAGTCAAACGCCTTACCAGCAGGCATCGACAGGCGCGGAATCTGGGACTGGTACTCGGACGTTTGTCACAAAGCGTTGTCATTTTAATCGGTTTATTTGTTGCCTTATCTATTGTCATCCCATCATTCAAGGCAGGAGATTTAGTTCAACTGTTGGGCATTAGCGGTGTAGCGATTGGCTTTGCGTTTCGTGATATTCTCCAAAACTTCCTAGCAGGTATCTTGATTCTCTTAACTGAGCCGTTCCAGATTAATGACCAAATTGTCTTCAAAAACTTTGAGGGAACGGTTGAAGAGATTCAGACTCGTGCCACAACCATTAGGACATACGATGGTCGTCGGGTTGTGATCCCGAATTCCGAGTTATTTACAAACTCGGTGATGGTTAATACCAGTTGGGAAAACCGCCGAGTACAGTACGACGTTGGTATCGGTTATGGGGATGACATTGAGCGGGTGAAGCAGTTGATAATGGAAGCGATCGCTAATTTAGAGGGCATTCTCAAAGAGCCTGCCCCAGATGTATTAGTAATGGAGTTGGCTGGAAGTACCGTGAACATTCGGGTGCGCTGGTGGATCGATCCACCGCGACGTGCGGAGGCTCTCGATACACGGGATAAGGTTCTCACTGCCATTAAGAACAAGCTGACTACCAATGGCATTGACCTACCTTTTCCGACACAGCAAATCTTGTTCCACGACCAAACCGAGGAGACAGATGGCGATCGCTCTCGTCAACGTGAAGGATGGCCCGCTGGGAACAAGGACGTGCCAAACTCAGGCAGCATTAGCGGTTCCTTGAGAAATCTGGCTCAGATGCGGACGCAAAAAGATGGGAACGGAAACGATTGAATCAGTCTCTAAGATTGGCATCGCAAGGCTGAGATTAATAGCACAGGGGGTGATATGCGTCAACTACTTGTCCAAGTTCCACGCGGCTGTGGGAAAAATGTCCTTGACATCGCTAAAGCTTGTGACGGACAGAATCTTGTCCAATTTGAAGCGACTGGGAGTGAAAAACCACTGGATGTGGTTATCGTTCACGTTCCCAACCAGAAAGTTGAGGAACTATTGGGGGAGTTGGAATCAGTTCCAGAACTCCACGTTACATTAATTCCGCGTGGAGTTATCGCTCTAGAACCACCAGCGTCTGAGGCACCCCAGCAAGTCAAGAACGTGGAAAATCGCAGCCCCATCGAGATATTCCTCGCTGGTTTGCAAAGTGTTGGTTCGTGGAAAGGCTTTCTAGGATATGCCGTGGCTGGGGCTATAGTGGTTTGGATCGGCTTGTTCACGAATACCAGCTATCTTCTGGTTGCGGCTATGCTGATCGCACCGTTTGCCGGGCCCGCCATGAACACAGCGATCGCAACAGCGCGGGGTGACGCACACTTGCTGCAACGTACTCTCTTACGATACTTCGCAGCCCTTGCCGTGACAATCCTAGTGGCATGGGTGCTGAGCCTGATCCTACAGCAAGAAGTGGTAACCTCCTCGATGAGCGCCACGAGTAACGTGTCGGCGGTGGCAGTGCTGCTGCCCCTAATTGCAGGAGCAGCGGGTGCTTTAAACCTCGTGCAATCTGAAAGAAGTAGCCTGGTGTCGGGTGCAGCCGTGGGGATGCTGGTTGCCGCTTCGCTGGCCCCACCTGCGGGAGTGGTGGGCATGGCGATCGCAATGGGTCGCTGGGACATGGCTGTGAACGGCTTGTTTGTGCTGTTGCTGCAACTGGTGGGAATCAATTTGTCAGCTTCTATTGTGTTCCGTATCTACGGTTTGTCTGCGCGTGGAGCGCGTTACGATCGCGGGAAAAAGTCGGTGTTTCCAGCTACCCTTGCCGTCACAATCTTCGCTCTGGGAGGCTTGCTGGCTTGGCAGTTTTCTACCTCCCCAGAGCTTCAGCGTAGCAGCCGTTCGCAACGAGCCACTGCTGAGATCCAGAAGGTGGTGAAAAATAGTAATCTCGCAGAACTGGTGGAGGCTGATGTTCGTTTTCCCAGCGCTAATATCAAAGGTCAGAATACGCTGCTCGGTACTGTCTACGTCCAGCGCCAACCAGGTGTCACCCAGTCAGATCGGGAAATCCGCGATCGCTTAACGAAGGATATTCAAACTAACTTACTCCAAGAAGGGTTTAACGTCACACCGTTAGTCGATGTCAGCGTTCTTGAGGCACCAACTATCAAATGAGTCCGCGTCATGCTTCGTAAAAGCCTTTCAAGGCGAATTGTTAACCAATGAACGCAGAACAGCAACGGTTAGAAGAGAATTGCGAACCGGATAAACATTGGTATCGTTGGGGTTCTTACCTGAGCGATCGCCAATGGGGTACAGTGCGAGAAGATTATTCACCTTATGGTTCAGCTTGGGAGTATTTTCCTCACGACCATGCGCGATCGCGCGTTTACCGTTGGGGTGAAGATGGATTGGGTGGATGGTGCGATCGCCACAGTCAACTCTGCTTTGGTTTAGCACTGTGGAATGGCCGCGATCCAATTTTAAAAGAACGCCTATTTGGGCTAACCAACGAACAGGGTAATCATGGTGAGGATGTCAAAGAATACTATTTCTACCTAGACAACACGCCTACCCATTCCTATATGCGCTGGTTGTACAAATATCCGCAACTGGAATTTCCCTACACTCAACTTGTTGAAGAGAATGCCGATCGCCACAAGGATCGGCCTGAATTTGAATTATTGGATACGGGCGTGTTTGACGATAATCGCTATTTCGATGTGGTTGCTGAATACGCCAAAGCCTCTACAGACGATATTTGTATTCGCATCAGTGTCACAAATCGGGGGGCGGAAACTGCCACAATTGACGTGCTACCTACCCTTTGGTTTCGCAATACCTGGATCTGGACGGGTAATAAACCGCAGTCACAGCTAACAAAAATTGCTGATGGTGTCATTAAGGCCAACAGTGAGAAATATGGGGATTATTGGTTATTTTGCGATGGGAATCATCAGCTTTTATTTACCGAAAATGAAACTAACAACCAACGCCTCTACGGAGTTGCTAATGCCTCGCCTTATGTTAAAGACGCTTTCCACGAGTATGTAATTCACAACAACCAGGAGGCAGTGAATCCAAATCGAATTGGGACAAAGGCAGCCGCTTGGTATCATTTGGAAATTGGGGCGGGACAGACAAATGTAATTCAATTACGATTCACCAACCAATATACAGAAACGCCATTTAATGCAGCATTTGCTGATACCTTCAGCCAGCGTCAAACAGAAGCAGACGAATTTTACGAAACGCTCACCCCTGGTCTAGATGAGGATTGCCGCAACATTCAACGACAAGCGTTTGCTGGACTGCTGTGGAGCAAACAGTTCTATAAATATGATGTTCGTACTTGGCTGCATGGAGATTCAGCGGAACCTACCCCGCCCAGTCAACGCCTCACTGGGCGTAATGCTGAGTGGTGGACGCTCTACGCAGAAGAAGTTATTTCTATGCCCGATAAGTGGGAGTATCCTTGGTTTGCTGCATGGGATTTGGCGTTCCACTGCATTGCTTTAGCATTAATCGATGGAAACTTTGCCAAACAGCAATTACTATTACTAACTAGCGATCGCACCATGCACCCCAACGGTCAATTACCCGCTTACGAGTGGGCGTTTGGCGATGTCAATCCTCCGGTACAAGCATGGGCGGCGTGGCGCGTCTACAAAATTGAACAGAAACGAGTTGGAAAGGGCGATCGCAAATTCTTGGAGCGGATGTTTCACCGCTTGATGATCTACTTTACCTGGTGGGTAAACCGCAAAGACCTACGAGGGCAAAACTTGTTTCAAGGAGGGTTTCTCGGACTAGATAACATTGGGGTATTTGACCGCAGCAAGTCATTACCAACGGGGGGATATTTAGAGCAGGCAGACGGCACAGCATGGATGAGTATGTTCTCACTAAATATGCTGGCGATCGCTCTGGAACTCTCCCGTGAGGACGAAAGCTACAGCGATATGACGTTGAAGTTTTTTGAACACTTTCTCTACATTGCTAACGCCATTAATCAGGTAGGGCCTGAAAAAATTGTCCTCTGGGACGACGAAGACGGCTTTTACTACGATGCCTTGCACTTACCCAATGGAGAGTATGTACGACTGAAAGTACGCTCAATGGTGGGACTGATACCGCTATTTGCTGTCGATACTATGGAGCCAGATTTGTTAGAAATTGTGCCGGGGTTAAAAGACAAAATTGAGTGGTTTCTCAACAACCGTCCCGAATTGGCAAAAAACATTGCTTGTATGACAATTGAGGGAGAAGGCGATCGCCGCCTGCTTGCCATTACTAGCCCCGAAGCGCTGCGTCGTATCCTGCGACGATTGTTGGATGAGGATGAATTTCTGTCACCCTATGGTATCCGATCGGTTTCCCGCTATCACCAAGAGCATCCCTTTATCTTCGATTGGGATAGCACTCGCTATCAAGTAGACTATGAGCCTGCTGAGTCTACTACCGGCCAATTTGGCGGTAACTCTAATTGGCGCGGGCCTGTCTGGTTTCCAGTTAACTTTCTATTAATTGAATCCTTGCAAAAGTTCCACCACTACTTAGGTGATGGCTTCACAGTGGAGTGTCCCACAGGTTCAGGAATAATGCTCAATCTCTGGGAGGTGGCGGCTTATTTGGAGCAACGATCTATGGCTATTTTCTTACAGAATCAAGATGGGCAACGTCCGGTTTATGGTGGTACGGCAAAATTTCAGCAAGACCCTCACTGGCGCGATTTGATTCTATTTTATGAATACTTTCATGGCGATAACGGGGCTGGATTGGGCGCAAGTCATCAAACCGGATGGACAGCACTAATTGCTAAGTTGATTCAGCAGGTAAATGATAAACCATGATCGCCTACTCCTAATACCAATTCTTGAAACTATGACTACAAATCTCTATCCCCTGGCTGCGCCGTCCCCCCTTGCGAAGCAGGGCGGTTTGATTCGACCGACCTCTGGGCGGTGCCAAGAGTACCTGCCCAGAGGTCGAAAACGCTCATTTGATGGTTGGTGACATCCTTACAAACCCGATTTCCGATCGCCTCCACTGTTTTCCAGGGACTAGCGAAAATTTAATAATTGCTACAGAAGATCGGCGATCGCTACTGAATTTTTAGTAGTATACTCATCCATAATCAGTTAAGGGTGTAGGAGACATGGTAGACTCGTACAGCGATATTTACCCATTTTTTGATGAAGGCGATTACTTAGCAGGCTATCCCGAAGTCGCTCAGGCCGTTAAAAATGGCCAATTCCAGTCGGGCCTAGAGCATTTCATTCTCTTTGGCCAATTTGAAAATCGCATTGCCACTTTTACGGGAACGACGGGTAACGATCTTATCCGAGGCTTTGGCAACAGTCGATATATTTTCCCAACCCCCTACGAAATTGTCAGTGCCGATCCCTATGATACTCGAGTAATCGGTACTGGCGCGGGAGAAATTGACACGCTTGTTGGTGCTTCAGGTACAGACTATTTCGCGCTCGCCGCTTACACCGTTCCTTCAACTCCCAATGCCGTCCAGCTCTATCTAGGCCAAGGAAACAACGACTACGCTCTAGTTCAAAACTTTCAATTTGCTGAAGATATCATTCAGCTAGCAGGAAGTCCGGCTGATTACTCCCAAGAAGTTACCAATGGAAATCTTTACATCTACAACAAAAATCCTAAAGATTTGGTGGCGATAGTAGAAGGAATGACGGAGCCACTGACTGTAGTTGACAGCCCCCTCTTTGGTGGCGCATTCAGTAAAGGGACTTTTTTCCTCGGTGATGTCAATTATTTCGACGAAGCCGATTATTTGGTCAGCAATCCAGATGTCAAGCAGGCGGTAGACGATGGCGTGTTTAAATCAGCTTTCGATCATTATCTCCGCTACGGTCAATTGGAGGGTCGTATTGTTACTCTCACGGGCACGACGGATAATGACCTTATCCGAGGTTTTGGCAACAGCAGTCGATATATTTTCCCAACCCCCTACCAAGTTGTCAGTTCCGAACCCTATGATACTCGGGTAATCGGCACTGGAGTGGGAGAACTTGATACGCTCATTGGTGCTGAAGGTGTAGATAATTTCGCGCTCGGCATTTACATCGTTCCTTCAACTCCCAATGCCATACAGATGTATGTGGGTCAGGGAAACAGCGACTACGCTCTAATCCAGAACTTTCAGAGAGGAGTCGATACCATAGAAGTAGCAGGCTCGATCTCCAACTTCACCCAGGAAATTGTAGGCGGATCTCTCAATATCTATGCCAATTCTCCGAGCAAAGACTTAGTGGCGATCTTAGAAGGGGTGAGTGCACCGCTCGCTCAGGTTGAAAGCGCCGTTTTTAATGCCCATGAAGGGACTATCTACTTAGGATAAAATCCCCTGACTCGGCAAAAAAATACTCCTCCATTTTGAAGAAGAAAAATTTGCCAAAAGGGTAGGTTGGCAAAGCCGACAGGAATCGCAATCATGGCGAGATCGGAGCGTTAGGCGCTATGCCTTAACGCCCCTACACGCATACATATATACACTGAGATGCTCCCAATTATTTAGGCTCGCTATATATAGTAATAATTACCCAATAGTTAAGGAAATTTATTTTTATGACTCATCCTTCATCCCACGAACAAACCGAATCGCAATCGAGCGATCGCGAACATCCAACACCCCCGACGATTGACTATTGGCACGTCTGGACTGACGAAGATGGAATCAGCCACCAGTCTCGTTGCCAAATTCAAGACTTCACTCTCAAGAGTATTTCACCACCTGCCTCTCCTCAGTGGCTTGAGCAAATGCAGCAAGTCGGTGCTACCGTCGTCTTTACAGTGCAACCTGTGGGCTGGATTGGCACTTGGCATGAAAATCCGAAACCCCAGTGGATTATTCCGCTATCGGGACGCTGGTTTGTGGAGACGATGGACGGGCAACGAGTGGAGATGGGTGTTGGTGAAATTTCGTTTGGAGAAGACCAGAATACGAAAGCCAACGCCCAGGGACAGAAGGGACATCTTTCTGGCACTGTCGGCGATGCGCCCGCAGTTCTGATGATTGTACAACTTGAAGAAACGCCGACGATCGCGCAGGCTTGCCGCTTTCGATAATCTCAAAATTTTTATGTTGAATCGCATTCAGGTACAACGGATTCGTGCTATTGGATTAACCGTGAGTGATGCCGATCGCTCTCAGGACTTCTATACGCAAGCACTAGGGTTTGAACCCGTTTCAGACATCACGGTTGAAACAGAGGATTACAGCGACTTAGTAGGCGTGGCTGAGGCAACAATTCGCATTGTCACTTTGCAGCTTGGAGATGAAGTTATTGAGCTGATGCAGTATCTCAATATTCAGGGAAAACCGATTCCCAAGGATTCGCAAAGTAATGATTTGTGGTTTCAACATTTGGCGATCGCAGTTAGTGATATGGATCGGGCTTATGCTCATTTGCGATCGTTTCCAATTGAACCGATTTCAGTTGCACCGCAGACGATACCACCTGATAATAAAGCATCTGCTGGTGTAAGAGCCTTCAAGTTCAAAGACTGCGATCGCCACCCTTTAGAGTTAATTTGGTTTCCTGCTGATAAAGGACAAGACAAGTGGCATCAGCAGAGCGATCGCTTGTTTCTAGGCATCGACCATAGTGCGATCGCAATTAGCAATACTGAAAACAGTCTAAAATTTTACCGCGACTTGCTGGGAATGCAGGTTGAGGGTGGCAGTTTCAACCAAGGTAAAACCCAAGCTCGACTTGATAATTTACCAGAAGAAGTTGAAGTCCAAATTACAGCACTGCGACCCGATCGAGGCGGTTTGGGTATTGAATTACTAGACTATATTGTGCCTCCAAATAGTCATCCTATGCCGAGTAACTGGAAAAGTTATGATATTGCTAATATGCAAATTGAGCTAGTTGTCAACAACATTGAGCAAGCTGTGGAAATGTTGCGGCAGAATGGGGTTGAGATTGTCTCGTCGCGGGTTGTGAAGTTTACAGAAAAATGGTATCCTTATCATCAAGGTTGCTTGGTTAAAGACCCTGACGGACATGGTATGTTACTGATAGTCCTTTCTACACAATAAAGCTATTTTATCAATGCGTAAGTTCTAGGAGGACTAAAAACATGGACGTTGAAGAACTATAAAAACCATTAACTCTGTTCCCCTTCTTCCCCTTCTTTCCTGAGCATCGGAGCATCGTAGCCCCTAGCCCCTAACCGACGAAAGCGGTTGCTATACCCGTGAAGTCCTCAGATGCGATCGCACCGCCTCCCCGCTCTTCTTTGCCTAAGAAACCTTCATTGCCATCAAAGGAACTATTAATAACAGTTAAGTTGCTGGTGAATCCTGTAAAAATTGCCCCGCCGCCGTAGGTAGCAGCATTGTTATTAAATTGGCAGTTTTCAACTGTTAAATTATTCCCCATATTGGTCTTAATTCCTGCTCCTGCACCATCTTCGCCCGTACCTGATGCCTTACCATTGGCGACAGTTAAGTTCCGCAGGGTGACGTTATAGGGGGCGCTTCTGGAACCTTCTGGCAGTTCAAAGACGCGGCTGGTATTATTGCCGCTAATCGCAATCCCAGGGGCAGCAGCACCGTCTATAATTAAGGTTTTATTAATATTAATTTGGCCGCTAGTTAAGGTAATCGTCTGACTAGCGAGGCTAGGGTCAAAGACAATTGTATCTCCAGCAGCAGCGGCAGAAATTGCAGCTCTCAGCGAACCGGAACCGCTATCTAGATTATTAGTGACAGTAAAAATATTAGACATCTTGAAACTCCAGGAGTGCGTTGATTATTCATACGCCGCTGGAGCAAGAAATCAGACAGATTTGCAAATTTTTTCTAGCATTAATTATAGTTAATAAATAGAATCCCCTTTTTTTATTGTACTAGAATCTCTTGGTTTCTCCATCCGCAAATATACGGAATTTTTAATCTAGGTAGATTTACCGTAGATTGGTGAAACCCAACTTTTTGTTAACAGTTAACTCTTAAGTAGGTGAACATAAATAAACGCTATAGTATATATGGCACTTACGCAAAAGTATGCGTAACGCCGCCATCTTGGCGGTATCTTCACCGCCAAGATGGCGGCGTTACGTGAGGGGTGCTCAAGTGCAATTACCAATTACCTCAATTAGCACTCAAAGAAGAAACTTGAGCATTAAATCCAGAAGACTGGAGACGGTTTACAGTTTCCTCAGCATTTTCTACCCAAAACTGGCTCCCAAACCGAACCAACTGACGATAATATTGACCTGCTACAATTACACCTACTGGCACTTTAGCATTTTCTCTGCGGTCTGAAAGTTCCTGCAAAAGTGCCTTTAAATGATTCAATTTTTCAGTATCTGCAACTTGCAATGGTGTCAATTTTAACATCACCATGTCTGATGCTTTCACAAATTTTACTTCCTCGGTAATTTGTAATACTTCCCTCGATTTTTCATCTTTCGATTTTACAAACTCTACAAGCTCAATTGTCTGTTCAACAACCTCTACAATTTCTATTAACTTTTCATCTTCGTCATTTTTTGCAACTTGTTCTACTCCAACTTCTTTAGCATCTTCTACAATTATCTGAAGACCATCATCGCGCTTGTCTACTTTACCACTAATCACCAGTAAAGCATTATCTTGCAACAGTGAGTGAACTTTTTCATAAGTTTTAGGGAAAACTACAGCTTCTAATTGACCTGTCAAATCTTCTACTTGCAAAATTGCCATGCGATCGTTTTTCTTAGTTGTTACTAGCTTAATTGCTGTTATCATCACAATCATTTTCAGGTCTTTACCCTTTTTTTCTGCTAACTGAGCAACAGTAACAGTATCTTCAATTTGGTTAGCTAGCAGTACCGATTTCAGAGGGTGATCTGAAACGTAGAAACCGAGTAATTCTTTTTCTAAACTCAACTTCTTTTGCTTATCAAAATCTGGTACAGGCTTATGCTTAGGAATAGAGTCATAGCTATTTGCTGTCTCTCCAAAGCTCATTCCTAGCAGGTCAAATAGATTACCCTGTCCGCTTTCTTGCTCTTTTTTACGGTCTTGTGCCCATTTAACTACGCCATCAAGATCGTGCATTAACTGATTGCGATTAGAGTTGAGATGATCCAAGGCTCCGCATTGAATTAATGCTTCTAAAGCGCGGCTATTAACAGCCTTCAGATCGACTCGTTCGCAAAAATCAGCCAGAGATTTAAAATTATTACCTTCTTCCCGTGCTTTCAAAATATTATCAATCGCACTTTCTCCTAAATTTTTAACAGCAGACATTCCAAACAAAATTTTATCTATTTCTGCACCTGTCACCTGTTTAGGTAGTGGAGTAAAAGTTACTTTTGAGCGATTAATATCTGGTGGCTCGATCTCAATACCCATCTTAATACAATTAGCAATGTATTTCTGTACCTTATCCTGGTCGCCACTATTAGCAGTTAACAGTGCAGCCATGTACTCTACCGGATAATTTGCCTTTAAATATGCCGTTTGATAGGTAACATAGGCGTAGGCCATTGAATGAGATTTGTTAAAGCAATATTCAGCGAATTGAAGCATCTGCTCGAATAACTTTTCAGCAATTCTTTGGCTAACTCCATTCTTAGTCGCACCATCGATAAATGTTTCTCGCTGCTTCTGCATTTCGTCAGCTTTTTTCTTCCCCATTGCGCGGCGCAACAAGTCAGCTTGACCCAAAGAATAGCCCGCTAAATCTTGAGCAACACGCATGATTTGCTCCTGAAAACAAAGAGTTCCATAAGTCTCTTTGAGAATCGGTTCTAACAGTGGATGATCGTATTCAACTAACTCTCTTCCATGCTTACGATCGATAAATTGGGGAATTAAACCTGCATCCAGAGGCCCCGGTCGATAAAGCGCTAAAATTGAAGAAATATCTTCTAAACAAGAAGGTTTCAGTTTCTTAACTACATCGAGCATCCCAGAAGATTCTAACTGGAAAATTCCTTCTAAATCGCCTTTTGCTAATAATTTATAGGTTTTAGCGACATCTTCTGGTAATTTTTTACAAGTGATAAAAGCATCTTGTGCTTTACGTTCTATATCAGAAGGTAGCGTTTCTGGGTCAATATCGAGATGGCTTGTTTGCTTAATATACTCAACAGTTTTTTGGAGCATAGTTAAGTTTTTTAACCCCAGAAAATCCATCTTTAAAAGACCGAGAGATTCCAAGTCTTCCATATAATACTGCGTAATTACAGCACCTTCATTATTCCTTTGTAGCGGTACAATTTCATCTAATGGTTGCGCGGAAATCACGACTCCAGCCGCATGAACGCCATAGGTTTTATTCGTTCCCTCAATCCGAATTGCCATATCAAGCCACTGGCGAACTGCAATCGTTTTTTCTTCAGTTCCATCGTTATTTTTAGCTTGAAGCGTCTCCTCTTCATAAGCTTGTCTAAACTCTGGTGCTGGCGTTTGTTCTGAAATCATTACCGCCAGTTTTTCCGGTTTTCCCCGCGATACAGGGATTAACTTTGCCATTTCATCAGCTCGTTTGTAAGGAACACCCAATACTCTGGCAACATCTTTCAATACAGATTTGGATGTCAGGCGGTTAAAAGTAATAATTTGAGCTACACGCTCAGCACCATATTTTTCAGTGACATATTTAATCATGTCATCTCGCCTTTCTATGCAGAAATCTGTATCAATATCTGGCATAGATTTACGTTCTGGGTTAAGAAATCTCTCAAATAGTAAGCCATGATGTACTGGGTCAATATTCGTAATTTTCATGGCGTAGGCAACTAAAGAACCCGCTGCTGAACCCCGTCCTGGCCCTACGGGAATATGATTTTTGCGAGCATAATCAATGTAGTCCCAAACTACTAAAAAATAGGTGGAAAAACCCATGTCCTGAATCATTTTCAATTCGTATTCCAGCCGTTCTTTATAAACTGGCTTGATTTCTTTACGCTCTTTCGCATTAAATCGTTCTAGTAGTCCTTGCCATGCAACGTACTCTACATAAGTATCCGCTGTGTGATCTGGGGGAATTTGATAGGTGGGAATGCGCGGCTCATCAAAAATGTCGTAATTTTTGATTTTATCAGCGACTTCTAAAGTATTAGCAATTGCCTCTTGGATTACATCATCTGGCAAATGATCTCTGAACAGTTGTGCCATCTCTTCAGCGGATTTTAGATACTCAGTTCCACTGTAGCGCATTCGCTTTTCATCCTCAATTAATTTGCCAGTTTGAATGCAAAGCAAAGCATCGTGAGCTTCGACATCACTACAAGCTGTAAAGTGAGAATCATTGGTAGCAACAATTTTAATGTCCAGTTCTTTACCAATTTTTACCAGCTCAATATTCACAATTCTGTCTTCCCAGAAACCATGATCTTGAATTTCTAAATAGTAATCATTGCCAAATAAATTCTTGTACCACTTGGCTACTTTCCGAGCCTCTTCTAGGTTGCCTAAATCGATCAGGCGGGGGACTTCACCGGCTCTACAACCACTGGTAACAATCAGACCTTCATGGTATTGTTCGAGCAGTTCTTTGTTAATGCAAGGACGGGCAAAAAGCCCCCTTTCCGGCATTCCTTGTAAGTGAGAGATTGTAGTTAACTTAACTAGATTTTTATAGCCTTGCGTATTCTTAGCTAAAACAACTTGATGGTATTTTTTTCTGCCTTTAACTTTTACAGAAATATCGCCATTAACCACATACATTTCATTGCCAATAATTGGTCTAATGTTCTTATTACGGCAAACTTTAATAAGTTCGATCGCGCCGTACATAACTCCGTGATCTGTAAGCGCAATCGCGGGCATCCCCAATTCCACCGCTCGGTCTATCAGCGGCGGTAGCTGAGATGCTCCATCAAGCAGGCTGTAGTCACTGTGAATGTGGAGGCCGACAAAAGACATGGCGATTTTAGATTTTAGATTTAGACTTTAGATTTTACAACATATATTGCATAAGTGGCTCTAGGGTCAGACATATATTCAACTGAGCCGAAGACTATCGCTCTAAAATTCTTCTATCTGAATTATACTTCCTTTCCTACTCCGATTTACCTAATACTCCTAGTAATACCAATTCTCCAAATTTATGCAACAGTAGAGGCAGAAGGCAGGAGGTTGATTGTATTGAAGTTAACTCAACACAGTTAACAGCTAACAGTTAACAGTTAACAGTTAACAGTTAACAGTTAACAGTTAACAGTTAACAGCTAACAATTACTGCAACTCTTTGATTTTCTTGAGTACCTGTTGATAATCATCTTTCCTTCCTAACTTCTGATAAAGTTCTGCGGCCTGCTGAAAATCTGCAACGGCTCCTGATTTATCATTATTTTGCAAATGTGCTACACCCCGGTTATAATAAGCATCAGCATAACCAGGATTAGCTTTAACTGCTAAAGTGTAACTGTCAATCGCTTGTTGCAATAGGTTGGAACGTATATCATTTTCTTTATAAATATACCCTTCGTAAGCATAAGCAACGCCTATGTTAAAATAAGCTTCAGAATTCTTGGGATTTAATTTCAAAGAACGGTTAAAATCTGCGATCGCATCTGTTAGATATCCCTTATCCAAATTGGAAAGACCCCGCAAATAGTAACCTTCAGCATCTTGGGGATTGCCCAAAGATACAGGATCTCGCGACGCTGGGGAATTGTTCACTTTCAACTCGGATTTATTCACTCCCGCATCGGCTAAACGTGCGATAAACATATTAATCGGAACTGCGGCGTTAAAGCCTGTTTTAATCGGGGCCACTTCTCCCGAACTGGTTTGAGCAAATCCAAATTCCCCTTGTCCGTGCAAACCTACCAGACGGCCATCGGCATCAAATACAGGCCCACCACTCATCCCACTCCAAGTCACTGCTTGATACCGTAAAGTATATCCCTCTGGGCGTGTTCGAGGGCGGCTGGTTACAAATCCACCAGAGAGTTCTGCTTCCCGTTCGGCCCCAAATAAACCTCCTGTAGCGGGATAGCCATAAACATAGATTTGGGCACCGATGGCTGCTTGGTCAGAATCTCCGACTATGGCAATTGGATATTCTTCAGAACTCTCAAATTTGACCACAGCTAAATCGGGATCGGTTTCGTTTTTTTGCAGTCGCGTGACGCTAGTTGCTTGATAGTTTTTTCCGGTGGAGGTGCGAATGGTGTATTTTACGTCAACGGTCTCAACTACATGATTCACGGTCAATACGGTATAAGTGTTGCCGCCTTTGGCGATGATTACGCCGGAACCGTCGCCGAGGGAACTGTTAACCTGAACTGTAATCGGCCCGGCAATTTCGGCAATTTCTTGGGCTGTTTTTGCGCTCGCGGCTGTGGCTTGGCTGACTACTATGACTATGGCGGGAATTGTTCCTGCTAGGAGGCAGGCAAGGGAGTTGAAACGAGAAAAACCTCTGCTCATATTTACACTCTTAGCAATAATATGCGGATTTTGTTGGTATTGTCTGTTGTTGGCCTTCTGCCACACAGTTAACCATTACTGCAACTCTTTGATTTTCTTGAGTGCCTGTTGATAATCATCTTTCCTTCCTAACTTCTGATAAAGTTCTGCGGCCTTCTGAAAATCTGTAACGGCTCCCGGCTTATCGTTATTTGCCAAATGTGCTAAACCCCGGTTATAGTAAGCATCAGCATAACCAGGATTAGCTTTAATTGCTAAGGTGTAATCTTCGATCGCTTGTTTCAAAGGGTCAGATACATTAGAACCGCCGCGTATAGTCTCTCCTTGGTAAGCATAAGCAACACCTCGGTTGAAATAAGCTTCAGAATTCTTGGGATTTAATTCCAAAGAACGGTTAAAATCTGCGATCGCCTCTTTTAGCTTTCCCTCATCCAAATTGGAAAGAGCCCGCAAATAATAACCTTGGGAATCTTGGGGATTGCCCAAAGATACAGGATCTCGCGAGGCTGGGGAATTGTTCACTTTCAGCTCGGATTTATTCACTCCCGCATCGGCTAAACGTGCGATAAACATATTAATCGGAACTGCGGCGTTAAAGCCTGTTTTAATCGGGGCCACTTCTCCCGAACTGGTTTGAGCAAATCCAAATTCCCCTTGTCCGTGCAAACCTACCAGGCGACCATCGGCATCAAATACAGGCCCACCACTCATCCCGCTCCAAGTCACTGCTTGATACCGTAAAGTATATCCCTCTGGGCGTGTTCGAGGGCGGCTGGTTACAAATCCACCAGATAGTTCTGCTTCTCGTTCGGCCCCAAATAAACCTCCTGTAGCGGGATAGCCATAAACATAGATTTGGGCACCGATGGCTGCTTGGTCAGAATCTCCGACTATGGCAATTGGATATTCTTCAGAACTCTCAAATTTGACTACAGCTAAATCGGGATCGGTTTCGTTTTTTTGCAGTCGCGTGACGCTGGTTGCTTGATAGTTTTTTCCTGTGGAGGTGCGAATGGTGTATTTTACGTCAACGGTCTCCACTACATGATTCACGGTTAATACGGTATAAGTATTGCCGCCTTTGGCGATGATTACGCCGGAACCGTCGCCGAGGGAACTGTTAACCTGAACTGTAATTGGCCCGGCAATTTCGGCAATTTCTTGGGCTGTTTTTGCGCTCGCGGCTGTGGCTTGGCTGACTACTATGACTATGGCGGGAATTGTTCCTGCTAGGAGGCAGGCAAGGGAGTTGAAACGAGAAAAACCTCTGCTCATATTTACACTCTTAGCAATAATATGCGGATTTTGTTGGTATTGTCTGTTGTTGCGATCGCAATTACTAACAGGCGATCGCGATTACTTTTTCCTAGTCTCTCACCCTGCCATTTTCCGTGACCGACTAAAAAAGGGGAACTGTTTAAAAACGAAGAAACCCTCAAAGCCCAATTTTTCAGGGGTTTGTCGAAACTCTTGTGCGTAATACCATTTCTGTGCGATCGTACACATCATCAATTACCCTCTCTGGTTCCCCTTGCTAAGGGGGATGGCGACGGCCGGGGGTTTAATTACGGTGTAACTTTACATTAAATTGGTATAAGTCCTATCTCTGTGATCGTGTTACTCGCTGTTTTGTTCCCCAGTTCCGGGATTAATACTCTCGGAATTTGCGATCGCCCATTCTACGATCGCGGCTCTTAATCCATCTAAAGTATATTCCTTTGCCTCAACATCTAACCTGCCCAACAAATTTTTGCAGGTTTTAGAAGTTTCTGGGCCGATAGAAGCGATACAAACATGATTTTGCAGATCGCTAGGTAAGGATAATTCTGGTTGAGTTGCTACTAAGTGACAAAAATTCTGTACTGTTTTGGAACTGGCAAAGGTAATCACATTCACCGATCGATTTTGGAGTGCAGCTAAGGCTGCTGGCGGGATACTATCAGGACAGCAGGATTGATAGGCGGGTACTTCTGTTACTTGTGCACCTTTGGCAGTTAATTCTTTTACCAAAGCTTCTCTTCCGCCGCTTTCTACTCTCGGAAAGAGAATTTTGCAGCCGTCTAAATTGTCGGGAAAATTGGCAGCAAGGGAATCTGCGATAAAGTCTGGGGGGATAAAGTCGGCGATCAGGGAGTGCGATCGTAGACTTTCGGCAGTTTTTTTACCAACTACAGCTATTTTAACCCCAGATAAGGCGCGAGTATCTTTACCGCTAGCTGCTAGTCTCTGAAAAAAGTAATCAGTACCGTTGGTGGATGTGAGTATTAACCAGTTGAAGGTTGACAGTTGTGCGATCGCACCATCGAGGGCCTCCCAACTCGCAGGCGGGCCAATCGCTAAGGCTGGCATTTCGATGACTTGTGCTCCTTCTAGCTGGAGGCGATCGCTAAATTCACTATTCTGACCCATTGAACGAGTCACTAAAATAGTTTTACCAGTAAGAGGTTTTGCAGAATTAGGAATTTTAACTTGAGAATCGTATAAATTTATCGCTGCTTCTTTCTGCATTAAATATTCACGTAGTCTCACCACTTCCCCAATTACAATTACACAAGGAGAAAGAGATTGACCTGCCGTTTTCTGTACGATGTCTGCTATTGTACCGATCCAAATCTGTTTGTTTTCTCGTCCACAATCGCGGATAATTGCTGTAGGTGTTTGGTGCGATCGCCCGTGTCTTTGCAGTTGCCGAAGTATTTCCTTTAAATTGCTGCCTCCCATTAAAATTACTAAAGTTTCAATTTGTACTAACGCCTCCCAATCCAGAGCATCTGTATCGTGGGCGCTCATTACCGCAAAACAGCGACTCATTACCGGATCTGTCAGAGGAATTCCTGCTAGTAAAGGTGCAGCTAAAGCTGAAGAAATTCCCGGTACTACTTCAAAATCGCAATCGGCATCTCTCAATGCTTGAATCTCGGAAGTTGAACGACCAAAAATAAATGGATCGCCGCTTTTTAATCTTACCACTAATTTCCCGTCTTGGCAGTATTTTACTAACAACTGGTTGATTTCTTGCTGTTGAAATGAGGGCTTTCCTCCCCGCTTTCCTACTTCTAGTCTCAGACAATTTCCCGATATTAATTTCAATTGCGGAATATCAACTAACGCATCATAAATTAATACCTCAGCTTGGGCTAAAATTTCCTGGGATCTGACAGTCATTAAACTGCAATCCCCTGGCCCCGCACCTACTAGATATACTTTTCCCCTGATTTCTTTCATAAAATTGTTAGTTGTTAGTTGGTAATTGCTAATTGCTAATTGCTAATTGCTAATTGGTAAGCTGTTACGCATCTAAAATGATTATTATTATCTATGACCTAACCGCCCATAGGCCGCCCTCTGGGGGGTCAATTACCGCCCAGAGGGCGGCGTTACGGATATCTGTCCTAACATTCTTAGCGGTTACTATATATTGTATGTCATTGCGAGTGAAACGAAGCAATCTCCCTAGTTGGGTTTTGTACCAATGACCCAACCTACGAGAGCTTTCTTAACTGTTACGTTAACATGACTTACCCTCATAAACCGGGTTTCTTAGAAAAATCTAAGATTCTCAACGAGATATCTAGATCGAAACCCGGTTTCTCGCCTCGACGCGCGTAAGTCCTAAAAGAATTGGGTTTCGTACCTCAACTCAACTTACAGAAGCTCTTTAATTTTATTAACTTGACTTACTTAATAACTAATAACTAACAACTAATAACTAATAACTAATAACTAACTACGAATAAAAATCTGAGTAAAATAGTATTCACCTTTCGCATTTTTGGCAATACCAATACCAGTCAAATTATAATCTCCTTCCATATTTTTACGATGACCGGGACTCTTAATCCAGCCTTCAACAGCATTGCGATCTGGTTCCTGAAACCCTAAATTATAAGCAACATTTTCCGCCGCACCCCGATAAGAAATTGACTTTCCAATCGCATCAACTCGCTGCTCAAATCCATTATGACTAAAAGGAACCTTACCATTAGCCATATTCTGACTGTGAATCCTTGCCTGTTCAATAATACGCGAATCGAGAGTCAAAGGCGGCAACTTGCGAGATACGCGATATTTATTCACCTGTTCGTGAACAGACTTTTCCAAAGCAGTCGGACTTAACATTTTAGAACTCGGTGTAGCCACAGGCTTAGCAGACAAAGGCGATATTCGATCTGCCAGATTTTGGAGATCGCATCCAGCAACAAACAATAACACTCCCAAAGACATTCCACAGAATATTTTTTGCATAATTAGCAGTTAATCGATCGGGGCAAGTACAATTAATATTATTACCGCCCCGAACCTAATTGCTAATCCTTCGATGGGTTGAGAAATTTGGCAACAGTCTGAACATCCTTATCGCCGCGCCCAGAACAATTAAGTACAATTCGGGGACTACCGCTTAACTGCGGACAAAGACTTTCCAAATAGGCGATCGCATGGGCCGTTTCCAAAGCCGGAATAATCCCCTCCAACTGAGAAAGCCGCCGAAATGCTGCCACAGCTTCATCATCAGTGACGCTGTAATATTCAGCTCTACCAATATCCTTCAAAAAGCTGTGTTCAGGCCCAACTCCCGGATAATCCAACCCCGCACTAATCGAGTGTGGCTCAATCACTTGTCCCTCATCATCTTGCAGCAAATAACTCATCGCCCCGTGCAAAACTCCGACTCTTCCTTTTGTCAAAGTAGCAGCGTGTTTTTCTGTATCTACCCCTTCACCGGCAGCTTCCACACCAATTAACCTGACTGTTTCTTCATTAACAAATTCGTGAAACAATCCCATCGCATTAGAGCCGCCACCAACACAAGCCAACAGAATATCAGGCAAACCGCCCCATTTTTCTAAACATTGAGAGCGCGTTTCTTGGCCAATAATTGCGTGAAAATCGCGTACCATCATCGGGTAAGGGTGAGGCCCCGCCACCGAACCCAGAATATAGTGAGTTGTCTCCACATTCGTTACCCAATCTCGAATTGCTTCCGAAGTCGCATCCTTGAGGGTTCCCGTACCCGCCGCCACTGGACGCACCTCCGCCCCCATCAGCCGCATTCTAAATACGTTCAAAGCTTGTCGTTCCATGTCGTGTACGCCCATGTAGACGACGCATTCCAAGCCAAAGCGAGCGCATACAGTCGCAGTAGCGACACCATGCTGACCCGCCCCTGTTTCCGCAATTACGCGCTGTTTGCCCATTCTCTTCGCTAATAGCGCTTGAGCCAGAGCATTATTAATTTTGTGAGCTCCGGTGTGGTTTAAGTCTTCCCGCTTGAGATAAATTTGCGGGCCAGAGCCGTTGGGTTTGCTATAGTGGGCACTCAGGCGTTCTGCGAAATATAAAGGGCTTGGCCGTCCCACATAATCCTTAAGCAGTTGTTGTAATTCTTGTTGAAAATTAGGGTCATTGCGGTATTGCTGGAAAGCCGCCTCTAGCTCAAATAGCGCAGGCATAAGGGTTTCAGGGACATATTTGCCGCCGAATTTGCCAAATCGACCCAGGGAATCAGGGCGTTGTACAGAGGTTTCAGTAGTAGGGCGTAGGGGAGTTGTGGTCACGAACTTGAGGGGATGACTGGACAAATTTCACTGTAGCAACTTTCCCCTCAAATTAATGACCCGCAGGCATGATTATTCTGTGGGTCATTTTTGTTATTCGTTGTTGGTGGAGTCAGTCGATGGTATGACGTGCGATCGCGCAGCATCGATGACCGCTGTTCTGTTCCCGATAATTCGCTAACACAGCCTGCTGGAACTGCCAAGGGTCGTCACCAATACTTCAGATTTTCATGGCGCGATCGCACCGGTGTAAATCATCAACACATCCCCGGCGGCAATTCCACTAACCCGATTGCATATTCCAGGGCGGCACAACTCAGAGAGGCGATCGCCAGAATCAGTTAATGACTAATTGATTAAAAATGGTTTTTTCTTACTTCTTCCTTCTTCCTTCTTCCTTCTTCCTTAAGATAAAAAAAAGAGGCGCGAACGCGCCCCTAAATTTTATCATTTCTTACCTTCAAACGCTAACAGCAACCTTAGCTTCCTTAGCAGTCAACCTCTCATAAGTCGCCCGCATCTTCAACCCTACCAACACCTGAAACAAACCAGTCCCATTATTAGAGCCTGGATACTCGCGGTGTTGTAACAACAAATGAGTCATCTCACCTTCATACTTAGTTGAAATTTTGCTCAAATGTCTTTCGATGTAGATCACTTCTTCCAAATCGTCGAACTGACCGTCTACTTCCAAAATAGAGACTTCGTTGCCATAATAAGCATCAGGCCCGTAGTACATCTTAATTCCAGGATAAGAACAAGTCAGCTTGCGACCGCAAGGAGTCCAGTGAATAGTTGAACCCTCATCAAACAAATAGGCAGATTCAAAATTAGCGATACCTTCGCGTTGAATCATCTGCACGCGCAAAACTTTACGCTCTTTATCTTCCTTAATCAAATTAGTCGGTAATACCTGAATTACCACATCTGCGTGCTGCTTTTGTGGGTCAATATAGGCCTGAAAATCTGGCTTACGAGCATTAATCGCAAACAAAACATCTTCATAACTGTGGCCGCGTTCCGACATATCCCGCTGAATTTTCCAGGCAATCTTCACCTCATCACTGATATCAAGATAGACACTGAAATCAAGCAGCGATCGCACCCGCTCATCATACAGAGGATGAAGCCCCTCAATCACGATCACATGATTCGGCTCAACGATCTCAGGCGGATCGAGCAAGCCGGTTTCGTGGTTGTAAATCGGCTTATTAATCGCCTGACCATTTTTGAGCGCCTTCATTTGCTCAGCCATTAGGTCAAAATTGTTGGCTCTGGGGTCAAGAGCAGTAATCCCCGTTTCCTTACGCTGCTTGCGATCCAGACAGTGATAGTCATCCAGACAAATCACCGTCACGAAATCTTCCCCAAACAAATCCGTCAGTCGGCGCAAAAATGTAGATTTCCCGCATCCAGAATCTCCAGCGACACCAATTAAAACCACGCGATCCGGCTTAATGGTCATAATTTCCCTCTAACAAAAAGCACTGTTTACAACTCAAGTTCATATTCCACTTTGATTGGGGCCCGCAGTCGCAACCTTGGAGCTGGAGTGCAGCTTTGCGACCCCAAGGATCAAGCACAAACCAGCATACAGCAGTCTGTTGACCGCTGACCGGGCTAAAGCCAAACAATTTTTAGGCTAAGTATGAATACTAACTGTGTTGTTAATTTTACCAGAACTAGGATCGCCCCACAACCTTAATATCAACACAAGGAAGAAGGAAGAAGGAAGAAAAAAAATCTCCCCCTCTCCCCCTCCCCCCCCTCTCCTATCTTCCCTTCCCCCCATCCTCCCTATCTTTCCCAATCCCCGATCCCCCTCTCAGCTAAAATATTCAGAGCGCATAGACAACAACAGCGGCCAACACTTGACACCAAGCCAGACGGCGGGGGCGATCGGTTAGCGCAACTTTCTTAGTGAAGAGCATCTTAAGAAAAACGTAAATTGAGTCTATCGTCACATTCTCTAAGTTTAGAACTCTGTATCGTGATGGAAAAGCAAGCAATGTATAGTCCCAGCTTATCTGGTGGTGCTGCCAGTTCTGAATCTGGCAGCCGCGTCTTTATTTACGAAGTGGAGGGCCTGCGTCAGAACGGAGAAACTGATCGAACTAGCTGCCCGATTCGCCAGAGTGGGAGCGTGCTGATCGCAGTCCCCTACAACCGCATGAATCAGGAAATGCGACGGATCGCTCGTCTGGGCGGCAAGATAGTCAGCATCCGACCCCTGAGTGCAGAACCCAAAGCCAAGCCAAAAGTCGCACCAGAGAATGGGCTACAGGTTCAGAAATCAGGAGAACCAAAGAAGCCAATGACTCAAGCAAAAGAAAAAGTTGATATTCCCGTCAATCTCTACAAGCCAGCTAGTCCCTTTATTGGCAAGTGTATCTCGACTGAAGAGCTAGTTAGAGAAGGTGGCGAAGGTACCGTCCGTCACGTTACTTTTGACCTTTCTGGTGGGAATTTACGCTATCTGGAAGGCCAAAGTATCGGCATTATTCCAGAGGGTACTGATGCTAATGGGAAACCCCATAAGTTGCGCCTGTACTCGATCGCGTCTACTCGTCACGGTGACAACCTAGACGACAAGACGATATCTCTCTGTGTCCGTCGGCTGGAGTATAAGCACCCGGAAACTGGTGAAAAGGTATTCGGTGTCTGTTCCACTTATCTAACTGGTTTGGAACCGGGGGCTGATGTGAAAATCACTGGCCCTGTGGGTAAGGAAATGTTATTACCTGAAGACCCAGAATCCACGATTATTATGATGGCAACGGGTACTGGTATTGCACCGTTCCGCGCTTTTCTGTGGAGGATGTTTAAGGAAAATAACCCAGATTACAAGTTTAAGGGTCTGGCTTGGTTGTTTTTTGGCGTTGCTTATACTCCGAATATTCTTTATAAAGAAGAGTTGGAGAAGTTGCAAGCTGAGTTCCCAGATAATTTCCGCTTGACTTATGCAATTAGCCGCGAACAAAAGAGTGCTCAAGGCGGTAAGATGTACATTCAAAATCGGATTCAAGAGAATGCCGATGAGTTGTGGGAGTTGGTTCAAAAGCCGAATACTCACACTTACATCTGCGGTTTGAAGGGTATGGAAGGCGGTATTGATGAGGGAATGTCGGCGGCCTCTGGTAAGTATGATGTCAACTGGTCTGACTATCAGAAGCAGTTGAAGAAGAATCATCAATGGCACGTTGAAACCTATTAATTTGATAGGCTGATAATTTCTCTGGTAGGGTGGGCAATGCCTGCCCTATAATTGTTTTAGAGGATAAATTTTATCGTTGCCTTAGCATCCAGAAAGGGAGATGATTGATATGGTACTGACGGTTAAAGAATTATTTCGTTACTCGTTCAGAGGAAAAACAAAAGTTAAAAGTGTGTCAAGATTATTCTAAGTCTAATAAATTATGACACCAGAACCGGAAATTGATCCCCGTAAATTTACCCAATACTCTCTCAACCCAAATCATCCCGACAATAAAGGGAAATGGCAGGCTTTTTCCCAGTTAGGGTATGATGTAGAAACACCTGAAGGACGTAACCAAGCTGCCGAAAACCTGATTCAACAGTTGCGTCAAGGTTTGATTAATGTACCATCTATTCCCGGCGAACCGACAGTTCACGGGCTAAGATTTAAGGTACGAGTCAGAATTACAGGACTAAATGGCCAAGAAGGAACGCTTGTCACCAGTTGGTAAATAGATGTAGAAAAAGATATACCGAGACTAATTACAAACTGGTTAGAAGTAGACCGATAATTATAGGAAGTCAAACATGAAAGCCCAACTTTACGACACCATTCAAACCTTAGTAGACATTAATGCCGATTTTGACCACCGCTATCGCATTATTCTCAAAGGTACGGAAGGAACAATTGTCGAATGTTACGAAAACCCAGAATTATATGCAGTCGATCTAGCTATTCCTAACGATAAGTTGGTAGGCGGATTTGAGTATGAAAATGTCATTCTTAATCCCACACAATTTACAACATTAGTAAATTCTGTAGAGATGGGCGAATACTCCTATTTTAAAGTTGGTGGAAATTGACTGGCTAATAAATGAAAAAAGAATGGAACCCGAATACGATCTATCAAAAATGAAAAAAAGACCTAATCCTTTTGCTAAACAGTTAAAAAAAGATATCTCGATTTCTCTCGGAATTGATGTGATTGAATATTTTGAAACGATGGCTCAGGAAAAAGGGATATCTTCCCAGGAACTAATTAATCTTTATTTGCAAGATTGCGTTGTTTCTAAGCGTAAATTATCTCTGAATTAGTCTACCAAGGTAATCTTGACTATGCAGGACTACCTAATGCAGAAGTATCTTACAATGGTTGTGGGTTAAATAAGTTTTTACAGGTTAAAGTCGTGGCTATAAAAATTGGTTTGCTGGGATTGGGGACAGTTGGGGCGGGTACAGCAGAGATTTTGCTCTCTCCCGAAGGCCGCCATCCGCTGTTGCAGGAATTGGAAATCTATCGGGTGGGGGTGCGCGATCGCACGAAAACTCGCTCTTTACAATTTCCTGAAAATGTGCTAACAACAGATTTAGATGCGATCGCCACAGACCCGGATGTTGATATTGTAGTAGAAGTAATGGGTGGTTTAGAACCAGCGCGATCGCTAATCCTCAAAGCGATCGCTAACGGTAAGCACATCGTTACCGCCAACAAAGCTGTAATTGCCCGCTATGGCGATGAAATCTTCGCCGCCGCCCAAGAAAAAGGCGTTTATGTAATGCTAGAAGCTGCTGTCGCCGGTGGTATTCCAGTCATACAAACCCTTAAACAATCATTAGGTGCAAACCGCATTCAAACCGTTACTGGCATCGTTAACGGTACAACTAATTACATCCTCACGCGGATGCAAACAGAAGGCGCAGACTTTGCCCAAGTGCTCGCCGATGCACAACAATTAGGCTATGCTGAAGCTGACCCCAGTGCCGATGTCGATGGTTTGGATGCTGCTGATAAAATTGCCATTTTAGCATCCTTAGCTTTTGGCGGACGCATCAAACTAGAAGATATTTATTGTGAAGGGATCGGACAAGTAAGTGCTGCTGATATTGCTTATGCTGAAAAGCTGGGATTTGTAATTAAATTATTAGCAATTGCCCATCAAGATACCCAAACAACAAGCGATCGCGAACTACTTTCAATCAGAGTCCATCCTACCCTAGTCTCGAAAACGCATCCTCTTGCGAGTATAAATGGCGTTTACAATGCTATTTTAATAGAAGCAGAACCTATAGGGCAAGTCATGTTTTACGGACGCGGTGCTGGTGCGGGCCCGACAGCAAGCGCGGTAGTATCAGATATTATGAATATCGCCGCTATATTGAAAACTGAAACAGTCCCGATTCCCCATCCTTTATTAAGTTGCACTCACCAACACTACTGTAAAATTGCTCCAATTGAAGAACTTGTCACGCGATTTTATGCTCGATTTTTAACCAAAGATAATCCGGGTGTGATTGGCAAACTCGGTACTTGTTTCGGGCAACATAATGTTAGCTTAGAATCAGTTGTGCAAACAGGAATACACGGCGAATTAGCCGAAATTGTGGTAGTGACTCACGATGTTAAAGAAGGCAATTTTCAGCAGGCAATTGATGAAATTAGCCAAATGGAAGGTATACATAGTATTCCTAGTAAACTGCGGGTTCTTTAATGGCTAATGGCTAATGGCTAATGGCTAATGGCTAATGGCTAATGGCTAATGGCTAATGGCTAATTGCTAATTGCTAATTGCTAATTGGTAATGGCTAATTGCTAAGTAGTCGGACATAAATAAACGCAACCATGTCCGAAGCGAAGGTCACGATAGTGAAGTGAAGCATAAGCCCTTCGGGCAGGCTACGCCAACGCAGGGGTTTGGGATTGCTTCGCTGGGCTCGCAATGACATTATTTATTTTTGTCCAACTACTTAATGGCTAATTGCTAATTGCTAATTGCTAATTGGGGAAAAATTCCCCCCTCTCTACCCTCTCCCTCTCTCTTCCCCTAGCCCCTAGCCCCTAGCCCCTAGC
>NZ_JARFTR010000250.1 GCF_029167235.1 Kamptonema sp. UHCC 0994
CGGTAAAATACCGCCCAGAGGGCGGCGTTACAACGCGCAGGGCGGGAAATACCCGCCCTAAAACCTTACTAACCAGCCACCACCGAAAGCTCACTCAAAGCTTCCTTCAACAGTACAGCCTTATCAGTTTGCTCCCAAGGCAAATCTAAATCGGTACGGCCCAAATGACCATAAGCTGCCACATCCTGATAGAAACGGCCACCTCTTTCAACAGGTAAATGCTGCAAATTAAACGCTTGGATAATTCCCGCTGGACGCAGTTCAAAAAGCTTCTTCACCGCCTCCAACAACAGATCGTCATCCACCGTACCAGTGCCGAAAGTTTCAATCATCATACTCACAGGACGAGCCACCCCGATCGCATAACTCAACTGCACTTCACACTTAGAGGCCAACCCAGCCGCCACAATATTCTTCGCCACATAACGAGCCGCATAAGCCGCACTCCTGTCTACCTTCGTGGGGTCTTTCCCTGAAAAAGCGCCACCACCATGACGGGAATAGCCGCCGTAGGTATCCACAATAATTTTGCGTCCCGTCAGTCCAGAATCTCCTTGGGGCCCGCCCACCACAAATTTGCCAGTGGGGTTGACAAGAAAACGAGTATTGGCATCAGGCTTAACGCTAATATCAGCAAAAATGGGCTGTACAACCACAGCCCAAAGGTCTTCCTTAATTTTTGCTTGGACAGCGGCGGGATCGACAATATTGCCGATCGCAGCCGTGTGCTGGGTAGAAATCAAAATCGTATCAATTCCCACCGGCTTCCCATCTTCGTAGGCAATAGTAACTTGGCTTTTGCCATCGGGCCGCAAATAGGACAACTGACCAGTTTTCCGCACCGCCGCCAATTGGCGGCAAATCCGGTGCGCTAAACTAATTGGCAAAGGCATAAGTTCCGGCGTTTCATTGCAAGCGAAGCCAAACATCAAACCTTGGTCGCCAGCACCGATCGCATCCAATTCCTCTTCACTAGCTTGTTCCCGACTTTCGTGGGCTGTATTGACACCCTGAGCAATATCGGGAGATTGGGTATCTAGGGCCACTATCACCGAACAGCTATTAGCAGAAAAACCATTATCGGCATGGACGTAGCCAATATCAGCGATTTTCTTGCGAGCTAATTCTATGTAATTTATTTGGGCTTTGGTCGTAATTTCGCCCGTAATCAGCACTAAGCCTGTGTTGACGACAACTTCGGCAGCCACGCGGCTTTTGGGGTCTTCCGTCAATAAGGCATCTAAGATAGTATCTGAAATTTGATCGCAGATTTTATCGGGATGGCCTTCGGTAACAGATTCAGAGGTAAACAGGTAGCGGCGAGACAAGAATAGTTCCTCCTTTGATGAGGGCTAGTTTGAGCAGGCAGTTGAACTTAGCTTCAAAGTCACACTACTTTGACACTCCCCGGTCTAAAGCGCGGGTATTCTTGAGGATAACCTTTTTGGGATAAAACCGCAAAAAGTTTAATTCTCAAAAGTCGCATTGGATTTTCTGCCGATATTCACACTACTATTGACATTGGTATTAATCAGACAGACCTACAGACGCAGTGAATGTTACAGGTGGTTCCTGAAAACCTGAATACTCAGATTGTGCCACCCTGCAATCCTATTTTCGCAACCCGTCCGCCAAAAGTAGAGGATTAGTTTTTGGAGAAAGGCAAAACCGAGCGTTCGATTTCAGGTATTCAGGATTTACGCCGCGATCGGAAAAAATTATGGTTTGAGATTGCTTACCTTGGCTGGCAATGAAAAAAATCGTAGTTAGTTCCTAAGTCCTGATATTTACAGTTTGCAGGGGGGATTTGAAAGTGAAATATAAAGAAAAAAATAGTTTCAAAACAGGAGTAAAATGGCTACTTTGGTCTAGTTTTCTCACTCTAAGTATTGGCGGCGGATTATTCGCCTACGGCTTATATCAAAATCGACCTCCCGAACCCGTAGAAGTGCGCTTGCTCCCCGTCAAAATTGGCAATATTGAAGATACGATTAATGAAAGTGGTACTATTGAATTTGGGAGTCAACAAACTCTAAAATCACCTCTTGACGTTACCGTTGATGAAGTGTTAGTACAAATAGGGCAAAGCGTTACATCTGGCCAGAGCTTGATCGCGCTTCGCAATCCCGCAAAAGAAACAATTCTCGGCAAGCAAGAGTTAGCAATTCAAAAGGAAAAACTCACCTTAGAAAATTTACGCCAAAAACTCTTAGAAGCCCAGACAAAGCTAAGTATGGCTAAAGAAACACTTCAATATTATAGATCCGTGCGAAATGACGAATTGCTCGCTATTCAAAAACAAGAACTTACCTTAGCCAATAATCGCAAAAAAGTTATTGAAGCTGAGGAAAATTTGGCTGCTGCTGAGCGGAAACTCGTCGATCAGAAAGCATTGCTTGACAAGGGTTATATTGCTGAAAATGAAGTGCGATCGCAACAAGATCAAATTCGCCTTGCTAAAGCCAACCTACGAGATGCACAGTTTCAAATTAACACGGATCTGCTCGAACTCAAAAGTCTGAAAATTAAGCGAAGAGACAAAGAGCAACAACTTGAGGAAAAAGTCATTGCTGCTGAGTCAGAGGTGAGACAAGCTCAGTTAGAAGTTAGCACAAATAGCCGCAATCTCCAAACTTCTTTGCTGGATTATCGAGAAAAAGAAGAGGAGCTAAAAAATAATATTGTAACTGCACCTATTGATGGTAAGGTACTTGATATTAAGGTTAAAAATGGCGACGGAGTAGCGCGGGGAACCGAACTTTTGACATTAGGCGATCCGTCACAAGAACTCGTAAAACTACAGCTTTCTACGCTCAATGCTGCTAAAGTTAGACCCAATCAATCCGTTCGCATCAGCATTATCGGCCCCAATTCTAAGCAGTTTTCAGGAAGGGTAGAAAGCTTGTTTATTCTAGCTGGTAGCGGCGAAAATAATAGTAGCAATAACCGCTCTAATCAAGGTGGTCAAGCAACAGTTCCAGCAACAGTAAGACTCGATACTCCAAGCGGTACTTTAATTCCCGGAAGTCAAGTAAATGTAGAGATCATTTTGCAGCAACGCCAGAAGGTAGTAGTTTTAGATACAGAGGTAATTGTGCGATCGGAGTCTCAGCCTTTTGTGTGGATTCGTGACAGTCAAGGTCAAGCTCAGAAACGACCAATTAAATTAGGTTTAGAAGGATTAACGCAGGTAGAAATAACTTCCGGTTTGCGGCCAGGCGATACTGTTGCCATCCCTCCTCCTGAACCTTCTTTAAAGCCAGGAACTCCTATTCAAGAAGAAAAAACAACTAAAAAGGACAAAAAGGAAGAAAAAACAGAGGGCGAAGATGAGGAATAAAATTAAATAGTATCAGCAAATTAGCTCAAATCCTTAATTACCCCAAAAATAATTTTTAATTATTCATTACTTATGAGCCTTTCTCCTGTTGACCTTCTCCGCCTTACCTGCCTTTCCCTAAGCGGCAATCTTTTACGCTCTGCCTTAACTACAGTTGGAGTTTTTATGGGTGTAGCTGCTGTCAGCGCAACGCTGCAAGTGGGAAATATTAGCCGCGCCATAATTGCCAATCAGTTAGCTAAACGAGAAGCGCCTCAACTTCAACTTTTTATGTGGGATAGTTTGGGTTTGAAGTTAGAAGATATGAAATTTTTGCGGCATCGGCTGAATGGCATTCAGGCGATTAGCACATCAAATATGTTTGCTTATAACGAAAAAGTTATATTTCAGACTGAAGAAGCCAAAACTAATATCTTCGCTGTTTCTCAAGATCATTTACTGACATCAGGGCTACAATTAATGGCGGGGCGTTTTTTTTCTCATAATGATTTTGCTAACTATCGACCTGTAGTGGTAATTGATGAAGTGCTGGCGACACAACTTTTTAAAGGTGGTACGGAACCTGTAGGTCAGCGTATTTATGCTGACCGTAGACCTTACATTGTTGTTGGCGTAATAGAGAGCAAGCAAGGCATTTCTGGCGAACCAAAAGGTGAAATGTTGGTATCAATGTCGCTTTACAAAGCGATGACAGGTAGCCAGAGGATTCAGTCAATTTCGGTGCGACCTTACAATCTTAAAGATATTAAAGAGATGGAAAAGCAGGCAAAAAAGGTTTTGAAGCAGCGCTTTCCCAAGGCAGAGGTTTATGTTTGGAATAATGTCAAAAAAATTTTGGAGCAGCAAGAAACTCTGGAACTTGCTTCGCGGGGATTATTGGCGGTGGGGGTAATTTCGCTGCTGGTGGGAGGGGTTGGCATTGCGAATATTACCATCGCCGCTGTGACAGAACGGACTCCAGAAATTGGTTTGAGGCGGGCGATTGGGGCTACTCAGCGGGATATAATGTTGCAGTTTATTTTAGAAGCAGTTATTCTAAGTTTAGTAGGCGGAATTGCTGCTATTATCACGGTACATGGGTTGACCAGTGTGGTTGCTGATATTTTTAAGTTACCTTATAAATTTGACAGCCATACAGCGGTTTTGGCTTTAGGATCTGCATTAGCAGTGGGTGTGGGAGCTGGATTTCTCCCGGCTTTACGAGCTAGTCAACTCGATCCTGTGAAAGCATTACGTCAAGGGTAGCTATCTGTTTGGAAATAGTTATAAATAGAACTTACGTATTACTTACGTAACGCCGCCATCTTGGCGGTTATTTGACCGCCAGGATGGCGGCGTTACGGATACTTTTCTTCCTTCTTCATTCACTTGATTTAGCATGACTGAGCAGCAGGACAAAGATTATCTCCAAAATAACGATTACCCTCCTCGCTACGAGATTCCTTGGATATTTCGTTTGAGCCTAGTTATGCTGGCAACTTGTGGGCTATTGGCTATACTTGCTGTTGCTTTTA
Source organism: Kamptonema sp. UHCC 0994 (assembly GCF_029167235.1). Classification (GTDB taxonomy): domain Bacteria; phylum Cyanobacteriota; class Cyanobacteriia; order Cyanobacteriales; family Microcoleaceae; genus Kamptonema. The sequence goes on from NZ_JARFTR010000250.1 coordinate 4,855, forward strand.
AGTCTAGTTCAACAGTTAAAACTGATGTTAGCTCTCAATCTGGTAGCGTGGCTAAAATCTTGCCACTTCCAACTAAAAAAATTTTTCCATCTATCCAAAATATACCGCCAAATCAGACAATAATCAAACCCCAAAATCAGAGAGAAACGGTAACAGTAAACCAGGGAATAGTTATTACCCAATCCCCAGGCGAAAATCCCACAAGTAAAATCAAACAGTCATCAATTCCTAATTCCCAATCCCCAAATCCAGATTCCCAAATATTAACAACTTCTACTATAACTCAAAACCTTCCAATTCAACCCGAATCAATAGTAATTTCTGAAGCCATAAAGAATCCAGAAAAAACAGTAGAACCAACACCTGAAAGTAGCCCAAAGCCAACTATTGAACAGCAATCAATAGAAGATGAACCAGGAGTTGAGCTGACGCTATCGGAAGTTGTATTTTTAGGTTTAGAAAACAATAGAGATATCAAAAATCAATACCTCGAACGCATCGCCCAAAAACAAGATTTAGCCGTAGCAGAAGGTCAATTTGTACCTATTTTTACACCGCAAGTATCAGTGTCAGCACTTCGTTTGAGAAGTGGTGAAAGTGCTGCTACTGGCGAAGTTGATTTATCAGCAAAGGTTTCTGTTAAAATTCCCAGTGGAGGAGAGATAGGCTTTTCATGGGCCGCTCAAAGACAAAGGCAAGATGCTAATGGTTTTGGCATTAATAGCGAAGGCTCCTTAAGTCAAAATTTACAACTAAGTTTCAATCAACCTCTTTTAAGGGGAGCTGGAGTTGCTGTCAATAGAGCACCTATTGAGATTGCTCGCCTTAATGAAAAAATAAATATTTTAACTTTAAGATCGACACTAATTGATACAATTACCTCTGCAATCTTATCCTATCGAGAGTTAATTAAAGCTCAAGAACAAGTTAAGATTTCACAAAGTTCTCTCGAAATTGCCCGTCAGCAATTGGAGATTAATCAGGCTTTAATTGAGGCAGGAAGACTAGCAAAAGTTGAGATTTTCACAAGTGAAAAAGCTGTAGCCGATCAAGAAGTAGCAGTATTAGCTAGTGAGGAGCAATTGAAGAGAGCAAGATTAGCACTGCTGCAAATTCTAGACTTAGATCGCAATCTGAATATTATTGCAGTAGAAGTTACTCCCCAGGAAGAAAAGCCTCTGGATTTTAATAATATTATAAAATTAGCTTTGTCAAATAGTCCTGATTATTTACAAGCACAACTCAACCGGGAAATCGCTAAATATAGCTTATTGGTAGCGGAAAATAATCGAAAATGGAATTTGGGCGTGAATGCAAGTTATAATAATAATGCTAGTAATTTTTCAGACAGCAACTCTGAGGTGAGGGCGGGTTTGGTTTTGACTCATGAATTTGGAAATAGGAGAATAGAGCAAGAGTTTCAGCGCCGTCGTGTTAACCTATTAAAATCTGAAAATGATTTAAAGGAGCGAAATCAAAAGCTGGAAGTTGAGGTAAGAAATGCAATTAGAGATGTAAATTTGAATCTGAGACAAGTGGAATTAGCACAGAGGTCAAGGGAGTTAGCGGAGCGGCAATTAGAAATAGAGCAAGATAAAAGGAGGTTGGGGGTTGGTAGTTCTCGGAGTATTGATATTGTGACTTTTCAGAATGCTTTAATAGATGCTAGGAATGCGGAACTTAATGCTAGAATCAACTATCTAAATGCTTTGACAAACCTCGATAAAATAATAGGTACTACTTTGGATACTTGGCAGGTTATGATTGAAAATAAATGATTTTGTTAGTTTTTGCTTGTTAATTGTTAGTTGTTATCGGATTGAATATGAATAGTGAATCGTCAATTTTTATCCAAGTTGAAGATATTGGAAAGCCTACAGAATCAAAACTTATGCAGCGTTTAGACCTTTGGCTTTCCAATGAGTTACCAAATTTGTCGCGATCGCGCATCCAAAATCTGATACTACAAGGCAATGTTACAGTCAACGATCTCATCTGTACTTCCAAAAAAGAAAATGTAAAAAATGGCGATCGCATTCACATCGCTATTCCTGACGCTGAACCCTTAGATTTGAAGCCAGAAGCTATTCCCCTAGATATTCTCTACGAAGACGAATCCCTAATTATCATTAACAAACCTGCTGGTTTAGTCGTCCATCCCGCCGCCGGACATCCAGGGGGAACCTTAGTAAATGCGCTTTTGGCTCATTGTCCCTTAGCAGAAATTGGGGGAGTTTTGCGGCCGGGAATTGTGCATAGATTAGATAAAGATACCAGTGGAGCGATTGTAGTTGCAAAAACTGATTTTGCTCACCAACATTTACAAGCTCAATTAAAGGCTAAAACTGCCAGACGCGAATATTTAGGTGTTGTTTATGGCACACTAAAAACCGAAAATGGTACAATAGATTTACCCATTGGGCGACATTCTGTAGACCGCAAAAAAATGGCTGTAGTCACTATAGAAAAAGGCGGTCGTTCTGCTGTCACTCACTGGCGAATTCAAGAAAGATTGGGTAATTATACGTTGATACACTTCCAGTTAGAAACTGGTCGCACTCATCAAATTCGCGTACACGCGGCCCAAATAGGGCATCCTATTGTTGGCGATCCAGTTTACAGTTCAAATCATGATATTGGTGTAAATTTGACAGGACAAGCACTACACGCATGGCGATTAAAGTTGGAGCATCCAGTTTCGGGTGAATTGATAGAAGCGATCGCACCTTTACCCGCTCAATTTAATACTCTTTTAGAGGTTTTGCGGCGGCGTGCGGGAGTATAGTAAAATTCCTGTCCAATCGATTTTTAAGTCAGGTAGGACTTACGTAAAACTATCCGTAACGCCGCCATCCTGGCGGTAAAGTCACCGCCAG
>NZ_JARFTR010000061.1 GCF_029167235.1 Kamptonema sp. UHCC 0994
CGGTAAAGATACCGCCCAGAGGGCGGCGTTACGTCAGTAAGTCCTGAAGTTTTTAGGCGTGCTAAATTACAGCTTAATAGAAGCCAATACCTGATAAAGCAACGAGTTAATAAAACCCAGTGCAAGTGCGCCTAATAATGCACTCCAGATTCCCCATCGCAACCAAAATCCTTCGACTAGCCAAGCAGCTAAGCCAAAGATAATCGCGTTGATAACGATGGTGAACAAACCGAAAGTTATCCAGATAAAAGGTAAACCCAAAACAACAAAAACTGGACGAATTAGAGCATTCAATATTCCAAAAACTGCCGCTGAAATTAGAGCTTTGTTAAAGCTAGTAATTTCTACTCCAATCGGCAGTTTAGAAATGATAAAAAAGCTCACCGAAGTCACCAACCAACTAATCAGAATCGGCACAATATTCATCTGCTTACTCCTTGAAAAAAACTATACATTAAACCGGAACAGTAGCACATCCCCTTCCTGCACCAAATACTCTTTACCTTCACTGCGGACTAAGCCTTTTTCCTTAGCTGCATTCATCGAACCAGTAGCAACTAAATCTTTATAAGCAACAGTTTCTGCGCGAATAAAACCACGCTCAAAATCAGAGTGAATTACGCCGGCTGCTTGCGGTGCTAACATTCCGGCAAGTATTGTCCAGGCGCGAGTTTCCTTTGGGCCACTGGTAAAATATGTCCGCAAACCCAATAATTCATAGGTAGCTCTAATCAGAGATTTTAAGCCGCCTTCTTCCACCCCCAAAGATGCCAGAAAATCTGCTCGTTCTGACTCCGGCAACTCTACTAATTCTGACTCAACTTGAGCAGAAACTACTACAACCTTAGCATTTTCTTTAGATGCTAGTTCTCGCACTTGTTCAACATATTTGTTGCCCCCTGCTAACTCATCCTCAGAGACATTAGCAGCATAGATAATTGGCTTGTTTGTCATCAAACCTAATCCTTTAACGACCTCAGCTTCCTCTTCACTTAAACTACACTGTCGCGTTGGTTTTCCCTGATTCAAAACTGCTGCTAATTTTTCCAATGCTCCTAATTCTAGCTGAGCTTCCTTGCTAGTTCGAGCTTGCTTCCGGGTGCGTTCAATTTTCTTTTCAATTTGAGCTAAATCTGCTAAAATTAGCTCTAGATTGATAATATCAATATCTCGTAGCGGATCTACTGAGCCGGCTACGTGAATGATGTCATCATTTTCAAAACAACGCACAACCTGAACAATTGCATCTACTTCTCGGATGTGAGATAAAAACTGGTTTCCTAGTCCTTCTCCCTGACTCGCACCCTTCACTAAACCGGCGATATCAACAAATTCAATTCGCGTTGGTACAATTTGGGCGGAATCGGAAATATTGCTTAGTACGTTTAACCGTTGATCCGGCACCGCCACGACACCCACATTCGGTTCAATCGTGCAGAAAGGAAAATTAGCGGCTGTTGCCTTGGCATTGGCAACCAAGGCATTAAATAAAGTAGATTTGCCTACATTGGGCAATCCGACGATTCCGGCTCTGAGCATAGTAAATTAAAGACATCTTAACTATTTTAGGACTTACTCAGGCTTGTAACGCCGCCATCTTGGCGGTTCTTTTACCGCCAAGATGGCGGCGTTACGAATACTTTTGCGTAAGTCCTATATTTGCTAGAATATCAGAAATTCAAGGCGAAGATTTAGAACTAGCTGCGTCCCCTTGCTCGAAATATTCATAAGTCGTCCGAGAAATATCGCGGATTAACTTATCAGCTCCCTTTTCATTTTTAGCGTACTTAACCATCACGGCTACTAGGTAACGCTTGCCAGTCGGCATATCCACCATTCCCGCATCGGCAACCAAAGAATTAATATTGCCAGTTTTATGAGCAATAATAGCGCCTTCACCCAAGCCTCTAGGCAATAAAGAATCATTTTGGGTTTGGCGCATAATATAAAGCAAGCGATCGCGCGATCGCAACGATACCAAACCACCTTGATTAATTTGCCCGATTAAATTCACTAACTCCCTCGGACTGGTAGTATTCGTCCCTTCTAAATCCGGTAAATTATTCCGAATCGCCGTGACACTCAAACCCCAAGTCTGAAACTGTTGATTCAACGCCTCAGCGCCACCTAACAACTCAATCAGCATATTCGTTGCCGTATTATCGCTGATCGCAATCATTTTAGTCGCCACCTCCAGAGCCGTGTATTTCGTCCCTGGGGATTGATCCTGTAACTCTCCAGAACCGCTAGCGATATGTTCTGGCCGCAGAGTTAACACCTGATCTAAACGCACTCTACCCTCATCTACAGCTTGAAAAAAAGCCACTAAAACTGGCACTTTAATCGTACTCGCAGCCGCAAAAGCAGCATCACTACTGACACTGGCATAGCCTCCCGTATCCAAATCAACAATAAACACTCCCGGCGTAAAATTCGGATTTTGAGCCGCCAACTTTTCGATTTCGGCTTTGAGCCCAACCATTTCTTGATTTAGCTGTAGCGTCAGCGTGGCGGGGGAAGGTGAAGGCGAAGGACTTTCTGCAATGTTTTGTAATTGTTCTTGCGCCACTGGACTTGCGCTGGTAAACGAGTTGAGGACTGAAATTACAGTACCCGCGAGTACGGCAATCCCAACTCCCAAAATCAGCAGGCGAGTCGCGTAAACTAAAGGGGAAATACCCCGTCGCCGAGGTCGTTTTGCTCCCCGATTTTTTGGCGGCGGCGACCCAGGATAGGGCGAATTTTGGGGGCGAGTTTTGGGACTTGGGAGGGGTTCGCTTTCTATTTTCCGTCTTTGGGGTGCATCGACTCGATTTCCCGAACGAGGAAGAGTTGGGCTTTTTTGCTGTTTACGGCCAGGAGTATCTGCGATCGCTTGTAGATTTTCGACCTTTGATTTAGGATTAGCCGATTTAGGATTTTGGCCCCCATTTTTAGTTAAGGGAGGTTTAGGGGCATGGGATTTAGGATTAGATAATTCTCTCTTGTTTCTGCGATCGGCGATCGGCGTAGGAGTAGCACTCCTACCTTCTCTCCCCATTTCCTTTTCAGGAGGACGGCGGGGGCGGCGCGTTGCATTGCTGATTTTACCGCCATTACTGGATTTTAAAGGTTTAGAGTCCGACTCTGAAGAAGGGGATACTACGGAGAATATAGACCTGGGAAACCGCTCAGCCACACCTGACTCCTTCACCACTTAGATTTTAAGATTGAAAATTGCGGGGTCGATCGCAAAAATTCGCGTCGCTAGTCTTTGGAACAATCTGGCGGCGACGCATCTAGAGTATCATTTACCGCGCTCTTTGGGTAGGTTTGCAAGGCCCAATCTATTTGACGGAGAATACCGCGTAACATTGCGACTTCCGCTGTAGAAGGGTAAGCGCGGTTAAATAGGCGGCGAAATTTTTCCATCCTGCTTGCGGCGGTATGGGGATAAATATACCCAATTTTTAACAGTGAAGCTTCTAGCTGCTGATAATAACCTTCTAAGGCTTCTAGGGGAGCTTGGGTGGTAATTGATAATTGGTAATTGGTAATTGGTAATGGGTAATGGGTAATTGGTAATTGGCTATTCTCCTCCACTTCCCCATTCCCCATCTCCCCATCTCCCCCGCTCCCCATCTCCCCTGCTACTTGGTAAAGCTCGTAACAGCAAATAGCGACGGCTTGGGCGAGATTAAGGGAGGCATAGGTGTCGCTGGAGGGAATGCGGATTAGGCGCTGAGCATAGCTTAATTCGGCGTTGGTTAATCCATTGTCTTCTCTGCCAAAAATTAAGGCAGAGGAGCATTCTAGGAGCCAAGGCAGGGCGGATTTAGGATTTTCTAAGGTGGTTGGTAGGGAGCGATTTTGGCCTGTGGTGGCGATCGCTCTTTGGCATCCCTGTAAAGCCTCTGGCAAAGTTTTTACTATTTTGGCAGATTCTAAGACATCGGCGGCGTGAACTGCCATTTTTCGGGCTTCTTCCCCTAAGCGATCGCACTGGGGATTTACTAGCACTAAGTGATGGAGGCCCATATTTTTCATTGCCCGTGCGACAGAACCAACATTTAAAGGGCCCGCCGGTTCGACTAAAATTATCCGTATCCTGCCTAAAGCTGTGTCTAACATTTCTATATTGGGAGAGTTTAAATTAATAATTAAAATCTAAAGTTGACTATGGCACGAGTACGCTCTAAATCAGACTTGCCAACGAAAATTTGCCCGGTTTGCCATCGCCCTTTTAGTTGGCGCAAAAAATGGGCCGATTGCTGGGATGATGTTAAATACTGCTCTGAACGTTGTCGCCGCCGCCGTTCTCAAGCTCAGGGTTAGAGGGGGAACTGCAAAGGCCGAAAGGACGCAGAGGCAAAGAAATATTGAGGTTTAAATGATGGTTTCTGGACGGGTAGAACCTAAATTGGTAATTCATGGTGGTGCTGGTAGTTCTCTGAAGGGTAAGGGGGGACTTGAAGCGGTTAGGAAGTCGCTTCATCAGGTTTTGGAGGTGGTTTATCCGCTGTTGAAGGATGGCGCGAGTGCTGTGGAGGCGGTGGCGCGAGGTTGTCAACTTTTGGAGGACGATCCGCGATTTAATGCAGGTACGGGTTCAGTGTTGCAATCTGATGGTCAAATTCGGATGAGTGCTTCGCTAATGGATGGTTTTACTCAGAGTTTTAGCGGGGTGATTAATGTTTCTCGCGTGCAACATCCGATTGAGTTAGCGAGGTTTTTGCAGGGTTCTGACGATCGCGTGTTGTCGGATTTTGGGGCCTTGGAGTTGCTGCGGGAGTTACAATTGCCGATTTATGACCCGATTACTGATTTGCGGTTGCAGGAGTGGATGCAGGAACGCCAGGGCAATTTTAACAAGGATATGGCGACTGTGGTGGCGGAACCCGCTGGTACTGGTACGATCGGGGTGGTGGCGTTGGATGTTGAGGGACGTTTGGCTGCGGGTACTTCTACTGGTGGTAAGGGTTTTGAACGGATTGGTCGCGTAAGTGATTCTGCGATGCCTGCGGGGAATTATGCTACTGGGAGTGCGGCGGTTAGTTGTACGGGGATTGGGGAGCATATTATGGATGAGTGTTTGGCTCCGCGTATTGCAATTCGGGTGACGGATGGGTTTAGTTTGAAGGCAGCTTTTGAGCGTTCTTTTGCGGAGGCCCACGAACATAAGCGAGATTTTGGTGCGATCGCGATTGATGCTACTGGTGCGATCGCTTGTGGTAAAACCAGTGAAGTTTTATTAGCTGCTTTTCATAATGGCATGGAAATGGGCGATACTTTGGAATTGAGTCAGGGAACTCTGATTTTTATTGCTTAGAAAGAATCGGCGATTGAAAGCGCGTCTACACATAGGAAACCCTTCGCGGGTTCAATTCATTCTACAGTCCGCGTAGGCGGACTTTGTTTTTGTAGACGCGAATTTTATTCGCCTAATTATATATCACTATAATTAACAGATATTGTCGCTCATCGTTGGATTTATGACAGTTAGCAAAAACTATGCTTATATCTCCCCACAAGACTATTTAGAAGGGGAAAGAGTTAGCCCGATTAAACACGAGTACATTCGGGGTGAAGTTTATGCCATGACAGGTGGTACACAAACTCATAATATCATTACTCTCAATTTAGCAACACTTCTTAGAAATCATGTTCGCGGAACAGGTTGCCGCGCTTTCATGGAAAATATCAAAGTTAGAATTGAAACTGCCGATATTTATTATTACCCCGATCTCGTGGTAAGTTGCGATTCTAGAGATAGAAATTCCTACGAGGATTTTATTCGTTATCCGTCTTTAGTAGTGGAAGTCTTATCACCGACAACGGCCGCTTTTGACCGAGGGGATAAATTTGGTGATTATCGACAGATTGAAACTCTACAAGAATATGTTTTAATCAGTCAAGAACGGGTGAGTGTTGAGTGTTTTCGCCGCAATACCGAGGGACGCTGGGAACTTTACACATATACAAAAGGCGAAGAAATTTATTTAGCAAGTGTTGATTTTCGCACGGATATTGCAGTTTTGTATGAGGATGTGCCAGAATTAAGTTAATCAGGAGTAGGAATCATGGGAAGAGTTACAACAACGATCGCAGTTACTAACCATATCGATGAGATTTTAGCAGAAAGAGGGTTTATCCACCCTGAACAAATTCGCTCTCTTACTCTTGATAATGTGCTAGTAGATACAGGGGCAACTCAACTTTGTTTGCCTGAAAATATTATTAGTCAACTTGGCTTATCCTTTGCAGGAGAAATTGATGTTAAGGCAGCAGTGGGAGCGAGAACAGTTCGGGTTTTCAAGGATGTAACTCTGACTGTTGCAGGACGTACAGCGAGGTTTGACTGTTGGGAATTGCCTGCGGGGGAAGAGGTTTTCTTGGGTTGGTTCCCTCTGGAGGGTTTGGGTTTAGAACCTGATTTAGCTAATCAGCAACTTAGGCTGTTACCGAATGAGGGAAGACAAAATTATCTCAGGATTTGATTGTTAAGGAATAGAATTGAGTGAGAAAATATTAGGTAGTTAACGATGCTCGCAGCGGTACTTTACGGTAAAGAAGATTTACGACTAGAAACGGTTGCTGACCCCTCACCGACAGCGGGTGAAGTCGTAATTCGAGTAGCGGCGGCGACAACTTGCGGTACAGATTTGAAGGTTTGGCGGCGGGGAGGACACGCGAAAATGCTACGGCCTCCGACGCTATTTGGCCACGAAGCGGCGGGGCAAATAGTGGCAATTGGAGAGGGTGTGAAAGGTTGGCAGGTAGGCGATCGCGCGATCGCTAATAATTCTGCTCCCTGCATGAAATGTTTCTTTTGTCAACATCAAGAATATTCTCTCTGTCCAAATTTGACATGGAACAATGGCACTTTTGCAGAGTATTTAAAGATTCCAGCACCGATTGTAGAACATAATTTGCTACCAATTCCTGATGATTTACCCGATGCTTTAGCCTCAATGACTGAACCTTTAGCCTGTGTATTACACGGGATTGCTAGGTCAAATGTGAAACAAGGCGATCGCGTTTTAGTAATAGGAGATGGAGCCATCGGATTAATGTTTGTGGCGGTACTTGCTCATTTGAAGGAAGAGGGAAGAAGGAAGAAGGAAGAAGGAAGAGGGAAGGAAGAAAACGGAAAATTTGTATTTCCTAGTGGGGAAGTTTTCTTATTTGGTGGTAATGATAATCGGCTAGAAATTGGCAAACAATTAGGTGCAGCGAAGGTGTTTAATTATCACCAGATAACGGATATAACTACGACGGTGAAAGAATTAACAGATGGTTGGGGTGCAGATACAGTCATTGAATGTACGGGTGTCCCTTCTGTTTGGGAAACTGCGATCGCTTGTGCTCGTCCGGGTGCAACTGTAAATTTATTTGGTGGTTGTCCTAAAGATACAGCGATTACATTAAGTACAGAGCAATTGCACTATAGTGAGTTGACGCTAAAAGGTGTTTTTCATAATACGCCAAAATACGTCCGAGAGGCATTATCTCTATTAGCAACGCGGAGGATTCCCTTTGAATTGCTAGTTAGCGATCGCCGGTCTTTAAAAGATTTAGAACAAGTATTTCAAGATATGCGCGATCGCAAAGTAATCAAAGTAGCAATTGAACCGAATTGTTAATTCAGGACTTAGGTACGGTTTACGTAACGCCGCCATCTTGGCGGTCAA
>NZ_JARFTR010000166.1 GCF_029167235.1 Kamptonema sp. UHCC 0994
GGCGGTTCTTTACCGCCAGGATGGCGGCGTTACTACTTTAATTAAACTCACATTATTGACATAGCAGAGGAGGATTTATGATAGATATTTGGCAATGGTTTATGGCTCCCTTAGCCCATGAATTTATGGTCAAGGCTGTTTTAGTTAGTATGCTTGTTGGAGTTGTCTGTTCCGTTTTGTCCTGCTATATGACCCTCAAAGGTTGGGCCTTAATGGGAGATGCCGTGTCTCATGCAGTAATGCCAGGAGTGGTAATTGCTTATCTGCTAAATATTCCATTAGCAATTGGTGCTTTTGTGTTTGGAGTTGGTTCCGTTGTAGCAATTGGATTTATTAAATCTAAGACTAGAATTAAGGAAGACACTGTTATTGGACTTGTGTTTACTGGCTTTTTTGCTCTCGGTTTAGTTCTGATTTCTAAAACACAAAGTTCTGTAGATTTAACTCACATTCTCTTTGGCAATGTTCTAGGTATTTCCGATAGTGATATTATCCAGACAATTGTAATTAGCGTAATTGCTTTGGTAACGATTGCTATTTTCAGAAAGGACTTTCTGCTATTTTGTTTTGACCAAACTCATGCTCGTTCAATTGGAATTAATACCGTAGCTTTATATTATACGCTACTTTCTTTATTATCTTTGACTGCTGTTGCAGGATTGCAAACTGTTGGGATTATTTTAGTAGTGGCAATGCTAGTAACACCGGGAGCTACTGCTTATTTGTTAACCGATCGCTTCGACTATATGATGTTATTAGCAACTGCTTCTGGCGTTTTTTCTAGTGTAATGGGACTCTATGCTAGCTATTATCTAGATGCCTCAACTGGTGGCTGTATTGTTGTCGTCCAAACTTTACTGTTTGTTCTGGCGATGATTTTTGCTCCTAAACATGGTCTGTTGGTGCGAACTAGGCAAAATATTTAATTCTGTATCTAGAATCTCAATAGCTTTACAGAAAACAGGACTTACACACGCTTGTGCAGTAACGCCGCCATCCTGGCGGTCAAGAAACCGCACTTGGAAAGCGGTCGTACTATGGTTTTGCGTAAGGACTGAGAAAACTTAAATTCTGTGTATAATTGACCTATTGACAAAAATTTGGAATCATGTCCACTACTTCTTTTCTACCCAACGCTCTAGCTCGAATTGTAGAGCGTTTTCAGCGCCACTCCGACCCTAAAAGGCGTTACGAGCAATTACTCTGGTATGCCAAGCGGCTACCAGAGTTTCCAGAAAGCGATAAATTACCTGAAAATAAAGTTTCTGGCTGCGTATCTCAAGTTTATATTACTGCCAACTTAACTGATGGCAAAGTTTCGTTTCAAGGTGATTCTGATTCTCAGCTAGTTAAAGGGTTAGTAGGGTTATTGGTTGAAGGATTAAGCGGATTAACACCAACAGAAATAACCAATGTTTCTCCAGATTTTATTCAAGATACTGGATTGAATGTCAGCTTAACTCCTTCCCGCGCTAATGGATTTTACAACATCTTTCAGATGATGAAAACTAAAGCGCTGGCATCTGAAGAACAGTAAGCAATTAAAAATGAATTAATCAGTAATCTAACAATTAAGGACTCAAATGAGCAGTAAGCTTTGCCAAAGCCTCTCTCACTTGTACTGGCAATTGGCGCATAATCTTACCCTTCTCACGATCGACTCCCACCAAAGTTACCTGTGCAGTCACATATAACTCCTTACCATCAGGGGATTGAATTTCGTAGTCCCAAAGTAGCCTCACACCCTCACTAGCACTCATCCGGGTTCTGACTGCCACTGTTTGGCCCATCTGCACGGCCCGATGGTAGCGCACAGAGAGTTCTACCACAGGTAATTCTAAACCTTGGGCCACCCAGTCTGCATACTCAATGCCAATCGATCGCAAACTTTCGACCCGCGCCTCTTCCATCCAGGCGATGTAAGTTCCATGCCAAACAATGCCGCCGTAGTCAGTATGGTGAGGGTAAACCCGTACTAGATGTTCAAACCAGCCACTATCCCGATTAGGCAAATTTTGGATCGGGCCAGAAGATATCAATTCCGGTTTTGATTGATTGTTGTGCACCACGTTACAAATCGTTCCAAAAAGCTACATTTCTACAAATCATAAGGCAGTTTTCAGGCTTATGCTTGGTTGTAAAAGGTTAGAGCAATCAAGCTCCTACTTAACGCCGTAAGCGTACATAACTTGTTGTCATTGCAAAATAAACCCATGATAGAAAAAATTTTAGTAGCCGTAGCTGGTCGGGGCTTGTGCGAAGAGATGTTTAATATGTTGATGGACATCCCATCGCTACAACGAGCATCTGTTACAGTTCTGCACGTCGTACCTCCCCAAGTTACTGCTGATGGCATGGCGGAGAAGTTAAAAGAGGGAGGAGAAATCCTAGCACAAGCAGTGAAATCTTTGAATATAGATCCCAACAAAGTCAATCCCCGCCTGAGACAGGGAGACCCAAAAACCATAGTTTGCGAAGTCGCCGAAGAAGAGAAATCCGACCTGATCATTATGGGTTCGCGGGGACTAGGACGTTTGCAATCTATTCTCGAAAACTCAGTTAGTCAGTACGTCTTCCAGTTAACATCGCGACCAATGCTGTTGGTGAAAGACGATACTTATGTTAAAAAAATCAAGCGTGTAATGGTCGCGATCGACAAATCTGAAGCTGCTCTAGAATGCTTGAAACTAGCACTGTTCCTGCTTAAAGAGGTTAATGGCGGACAGGTAGTTTTAGTTCACGTTACCAAAGATTTGACTGGAAAAAACACTGAAGATTTAACACCTAATGCAGAAAAAGACCCTATTTTAGCACCTGCTGTTGCAGAGGCAAAAAAAATGGGAGTCAGCTACCGCTGCATTACAGCCACCGGCAAACCAGGGGAAACTATCTGCCGTCTGGCAGACGATTTAAGCGTAGACTTGTTACTACTTGGTTCTCCCGATCGCCGCCCCAATATTGCCAAAAACTTTCTGGATCTCGATCGCCTGCTAGGAAATTCTCTATCCGACTACGTGCGCGTGTATGCTAAATGTCCTGTACTCCTAGCGCGTACAGTTGGCTAAATGTAGCTTGATACCCCCTCGATCGTTCGGCGATTGAAATCGCATCTACACAAACTAAGTCCGCCTACGCGGACTGAATAGAGGGGCTAGGGGCTACGATGATCCCTCTTCCTTCGACCAAAAAAGCGCCAAAGGCGTAATGCTTTGGCGCTTTTTTTGGTAACGAAAGACGTAGCAGAAATTGCTAACTATCCTTTTTACCTTCGCGGCTAGCCGTTTGAATGTAAAGAATGAGTAGAAAAACGCTTGGAACTAGCACGAACAAAATTGATGCAATAAATCCTAGGTCATTAACTTGCATGATCCCCAGCCTCTATCTGATAATCAAAAACTAACAAGACTAGGATATCATCTCAGCTTGACACTCCCACCCCTAAAGGGGATGGGATTCTTAAGAGATTTCTCTCGTCACGGCTTAGTTTTCACACTCACGGGGCCATTAACCAAAGTTTGACAGGCTAAACGATAAGTCGGGGGCTTTTTCTTCAGCTTACGATTTTCTACATCAGTCCGAGGGGAGAGATTTTCCATCCCTTCCACGATTTCCACAATACAGGTGCCACATTGGCCGTAGCCCCCGCAATTCATCATCTTTCCTGAAAAAGTGTACAAGTCTACCCGGTTTTCAAGGGCTTTGAGCCTCAAATTCGCTCCGTCTGCTGCAATTACTTCCTGATTTTCCTTGACAAACTTGATATTGCCCATTGCGAATTCCTAACTTGGTTAACAGGGTCTTTATTACAAAATATTAAATAATATAGCCGTTTTCAGTTACATGAGGTATGGCAGGGTAATTGCTAATTGCTAATTGCTAATTGCTAATTGCTAATTGCTAATTGCTAATTGCTAATTGGTATAGGACTTACACATCGTTGTACAGCAAGCATCTCGGCGGTTCTTTTGGGAAAGAGGGGGAAGAGGGAGAGGGGGGAGATGAGGGAAAGGGGAGAGTGAGGGTAGTCAAATCCTCCCCTGCTCCCCCGCTCCCCATCCTCCTTAAGGAGTATCCGAAAGGTCGTTACCGGGAAGATTAGTAACAGCCCGTTCCAGGGCCGATAGAGCACGGTTGTAGCCAATAATTGCCAAAAGTCGGTTTCTCTCAGACCTGGTTAAATCAGTTTCAGCCTGAATTACATCCGTCTGAGTACCTACACCGGCTTGAAAACGGAGGCGGGCCAGGCGTAGAGCTTCCCTTGCCTGGAGTACGCCCGTTTCGGCAGTTTCAATACTTGCAAAACTCGACTCCAACTCAAAATAGCCTTGTTCCACTTCGCGGCGCACCTGATTGCGAAGTTGGTCAAAACGAGTTTCTGCGATCGCAATATCAAATTCTCGCTGTTGAGTCCTCGCTTGAGCAGCTCCCCCATCAAAGAAATTCCACGTCAGCCTTGCTCCCACCGAGTAGCCATCCGCAAACCCGCGAGAGGCAAAATAGTCTCCCTCATCCGGGTCTACTCCCAGTACATTGTAGTTGGCAAACAAATTGAGTTGAGGTTTGCGGCCTGCCACAATCGAGCGCCGCTGCTGTTCGCTCACGGCTCGCTGCACTAACTGCTGTTCGAGCTCAGCTCGATTTTTCAGAGCCAGCACAATACTCTCTTCCAAAGATAGTTTCCAAGACCCCGCTTGTTCAACGGGATCTGCGGCTGTCAACTCTACAGACTGACTGATATTTAAAATTTCAGCTAGTTGCCGTCTACGAACTAGCTGATCCCGGCGGGCTTCATTTAACCTTTGCTGCTCGTTGGCTAAATTCACCTGAGCCTGTAATACGGCAAATCGAGTTCCCACGCCAGCCCGTTCTAGAGCTTCCGCATCTCGTAAACTCTGCCCAGCATTCCTGACCGCAGCCTCGCCAATTGCGACTCGCCCGTCAGCATCTTGCAAGTTGTAGTAATTAGTAGAAACATCAAAGCGCAGTTCCTCGCCTATCCGCTCTACTTCCAGCTCCCGAAATCGTTGTTGTTCCTGTGCAGCTCGGATATTAGCAGTGCGGACACCGAACAGATCGACGTTGTAGGTCAACTGCAAAGTTGTATTGAGAGTGTTGCTGCCGAAGTTTTGGGGGTCGGGGCCGCCCACTGGTTGGCCTTGAGATTCTAAAACGTTTCGCCTGCGTTCCTGAGCGCGAACTCCAAGCTCTCCACCAGCGCTGATTTGGCGGTTGAGATCGACTTGAACGCTGAGATCGGGATACAAAGCAGCTTGCTGTTCTCGTACAACCGCTTGGCTCTGTTCTAATTGCAGTTGGGCAATTTGGAAGGTCTGAGAGTTGCGGTGGGCGAGATCGATCGCCTGCTGCAAGGTAATGGGCTGAGTACGTTCGATCCTAACTTCATCAGGTCGAGTGGGAAAGCTGAGGGGATTCGGATTAGGCTCCAGGAACTCAGGAGGCTGGGTCTGCAAAGTTCCATTCGGTGTTAATGGTGGAAAACTCTCCAGGGGAGTACGAGTGGGGGCTGGAGATGGGGCCATTTCGCTAGGAGTAAGGGGCGAAGTCCCAGGGGCAGGAATTTCTACCGGCTCAACAGTTGGGGAAGGTGCTTGTGCAGTATTTGATTTGCCGTTTGTGGCGATCTGTATAGTCCCAATACTCCCAGAAAATTTCTGTTTTGACTTTGGGGGTGCGATCGCCACTGCGCCCAGCCCCCGCTTTAGGGTTAAGTCTGCCTTTCTGTCGGGCATCGGCTCTGCCACAGGCATCTCTTGTTTCTGGGATGTTTCCCCTGTTGGTTTTGAGGCAGATTTGAAGTTTGTCCCTAATTGTAGGGAGCTAGTTACGGAGCTATTTTTGGTGTGGGCTTCCTGAGACTGAGTTGGGGGGGACATCGCAGGAACATATCCCTCCTGCGAGTTTCGCTCTCCTGCTGTTTTTGGGGCAGATTTTAAATCTGGCCCTAACTTGAGCTGATTAGTTTCTGGCTGGGTGTCCTGGGACTGAGCTAAGGGTGGTGTAGCTGCACTCCGCCCTACATTACTGAAAGTAATCGCCGCACCTACCCCTACAACCACGAGATGACGAAAAACGCGCATAAGTTCTTTAATGAGTCTGCAAGTCCAGAGACAATTCTAAAACAAGCAATGAAGCCTGAAGTGAGTATGCTACATTTCTGCTTTTTTGAGGAAAGCGATCGCCATTTTAATACTTTTTTATTGCGCGATCGCAGCTAGGATCAGCTTTTCAACTCCCATAACTGGAAAGATGCACGTTTTTAGCTTTTCCGCTACTTCCTCAAGGGTAATATCGTCTAAAAATACGCTATCTCCCTCTTTGAGCATGACTGATGGTAGCAGAATCCCGTCGCCTAAGTCTCGCCCCTGCAAACCTGCCAGCAAGTCTTGACCGGTCAGCAACCCTGTAACGGCGATCGCGACTCCCCAATAATTGCTGTCTAAGGCTACCATATTAACTTCCAGTCCTTCAATTTGGTTAAACCGCTGCACTATCGGCTCAAAAGCTTTTTCTACAGCATTACCAACTACCCAAGTCCATTTTCGCGGCGGGTTTACTTTTTCCGGTTGCAATTTCTTTATTACTTCCTCAAATTCTTGGAGAAATTGGCGAATAGAACCGACACCATTACCAATTTGTGGATAATCTTCGTAATCAGCAGCAGAGGGCAATTCTTCACCTGCGATTAAAAACCATTCATCGGCTAACCAAACACAATTTTCTCCCATTTCATTACGGAATTTAGTTTGTAAAGATTTTACTTGTTTTATTACTTCTTGTGCTTTTTGGGCCGTCACTGGCACAAGTTCATCTTCTACTGGCCGAAAACGAGTTAAACCAACTGGAACTACTGCAACAGATGCCACAGCCGGAATATTGCCAGTGTGAAATTTTGCTAAATCTAACAGAGTGTGTTCTAAGTGTTCGCCATCATTAATTCCGGGACAGACAACTACTTGGGCGTGAATTTGCAATCTCCGCTCTTCAAACCACTTAATTTGCTCTAAGATTTTACCAGCCCGAAAATTTTTCAAAAGGCGAATTCGCACTTCTGACTCAGTTGCGTGTACGGAAACGTAAAGGGGAGATAGCCGCATTTGTTCGATTCTATCCCACTCTTTTTGAGTTAAATTAGTCAGGGTAAGATAACTGCCATAAAGGAAGCTAAGGCGATAGTCGTCATCTTTGAGATAGAGGGTTTCTCGTTTTCCTGGTGGTTGTTGGTCGATGAAGCAAAAAGGGCAGCGGTTATTACACTGAATTAGTCCGTCGAAGAGGGCGGTTTCAAATTCTAAACCTAAGTCTTCGTCGCAATCTTTTTCGATTTCTAGGTTGTGGCTTTTACCTTTTATATCTAATACTTTAAGTTCTAGAATTTCGTCGGCTACGAGGTATTGGTAGTCAATTAGATCGCGAGGTTTTTGACCGTTGATAGATACTATCGAGTCTCCAGGTTCAAACCCGATTTCGGCGGCGATAGAATCGGGGATAACTTTGGTAATTAGGGCGGGACGGATTGATAATTCGCTCATGGTTATATATTTTGGGTTAAAATTATGTATATTTACGATTTTATATCATTGTCTGTAAAGCCGCCCTCTGAGCGGTAAAGATA
>NZ_JARFTR010000106.1 GCF_029167235.1 Kamptonema sp. UHCC 0994
CGGTATCTTTACCGCCCAGAGGGCGGCGTTACGCGAGAATTAGGTAAGTTCTTTACCAATTACCAATTATCAATTATCAATTAACAATTTATAAACTCCCCGTCATTACCATCGGCCCAGACGGATTTTTAAGTAGGGGTGATGCTTCAACAGTCACAACTAATGTAGTTACTTCCCCATTAGTAGGCAGAGAAAGTTTGACAAAAACTGTCCCGATTTCATTAGTATTAAACTGCTCCCAAGCAACCTTTTCATCATTAATAACCGACCATAACTGATAAAATTGACCCTTTGGTAAAACTGGAAGATTCTTTAAGATTAAAACAGCTTTGGGTTCTCCCGGTGTGACAACAATACTGCCAGAAGCAGCAGAGGCTTGAGCCATACCTTTGAGAGAAACTAGATGAGTATTTGGCTGTTGTAACATCGCAATCACATCTTTTTGTCGTACAATCTGAGCATCAAGCGTTGTTATTTGTTGTCTTAGTTGGTAGTTATCCAAACCAACTGCCAACGCCAATAGTGCTGCCACACTACCAATCACAGGACTCCATCTTAGAGGAAATTGCTTCAGTTTTTCCCAAAGCACTGAGGTAGGATTTGCCGTAACAATCTTGTTTGGTAATGCGACGCTAGTTGTCGAAGCAGCTTCTATAATCGTGGAATAAAGATGTGGTGGTACTGCAATATCAGGTAAAGCATAAGGCATAACTTCTAAAACCTCCTGTAAACTAGCCACCTCTGTAGCTAATTCAGGATTTTCTTTTAGCACTCGCCTTAATTCCTCAGCTTCTTCAGAGCTAAGGTTGCCGAGGACATAACCTGCCATCAAGTCTTCTAAAGGTTCAGGAAATAAAGGCTCTGTCATAGGTGTAACTAGCCAATTAAATTTTGTAAGTTTTTTCTTAAATTCAATAAACCTTGGCGAGACCAAGTTTTAATTGTTCCCAGTGGTATACTAAGTTTGGCAGCAATTTCTGACTGACTCAAACCATCGTAATAAGCCATTTCTAACACCTGCCGTTGTTTTTCAGGAATTTGAGCTAAAGCATCGCAAACATAGTGCGAACGGTCACTTAAAGAAGCTGATTCAAAAGGTGTTAGAGGGGGAATTTCTGTAGCCATCATCTGACTCCATCGCTGGAGAAATTTCAACTTAGTGCTGCGAGAGCGAAGTTTATCAATTGCTCGCGAACGAGTCAGCGTTGTCAAAAAGCTGCTCAAAGAGCCACGATTAGGATTGTAGGTTCTCTTTTCCCAGAGATTGAGAAAAATCTCTTGGGTTAAGTCTTCTGCTTCTTGAGGGTTTGTTAAAATTCTCAGGGCCAATCTGTAGACTAAACTGCCATAGCGGTTATACAAAAGACCCAAGGCAGATGCTTGACCAACACTCATTAACTGAAATAACTCAGCGTCAGTCTGTTTTTCAGGGTCATCCACGCTTGTTTCAGCAGGGTTCAAATCCATAGGTTTTTCGTAGAACAGACCTAAACCGATAATTCTAAGTTGATTTTAGTCATGGCAGCAAGCGTGTTTCCAGAAAGAACCAGGGCCTATCTTCTTAAATACGACCCACGCAACTGCTTGGATGTGGGTAAGTTCGGTCGCTTAACCTCGGTGAAAAAATATTGGAGGTTAAAAATCCAATCCAAGGAGCAATCCGTACTACAATAGAACGCACTGTTAGCGCTTACCTGCTGACTTGTTGAATTAATATTTCTCAGACTTGGAAGAAAAATATGAACCGGAAAGTGCTTTGTTTAGTTGTTGGTTTGACCTTAACGGCTAGTCTGTATAGCTGTTCTTCTAGTCCTAACACTGAAAATCAGGCTGCTCCTAGTGCTTCGCCTGCTTCCATGAAGAGTCCTGATGCGATGAAAAGTCCTGATGCGATGAAAAGTCCCGATGCGATGAAAAGTCCCGATGCGATGAAAAGTCCCGATGCGATGAAGAAGCCTGATGCGATGAAAAGTCCTGATGCGATGAAGAAATAGCATTTGTAGACTGAGCTAAATAGCTTCTGTCAGCCTCTGCGAACTTTTTATTATAGTTGGCGGCGGCTGAATTTGTTTTTTGTAGAGAAGAAGGGAATAGTATCAATGGTTTCAGTAACTTAGAACGTCCTAACCACCTTGCCGATTGCTATATTTTAAATTTCCCTTGCGTAAGTCCTATATTCTGTAATAATAGAAACATTGTCCGAATCTAGTCCTAGTGCTTGGCATCAGTGCTGGTAGAGACTTTGAGAGAGATAACACTAAGTTTAAATCTATGAAAGTTGGCGATCGCGTTTGCATCCAAAAATCTGTCGTTGTTTACCACCATCCCGAACACCGCAATCAACCCTTCGATCTTAAGGGTATGGAAGGAGATGTGCTGGCCATAGTTCTCGAATGGCAAGGCAGACCCGTAAGTGCCAATTTGCCTGTTCAAGTCCAGTTCAACAAAAAATTTAGGGCACACCTCAAAGAGGATGAAGTGGAAGTTATTCAAAATAGCTGAGCTTTTAAGCAAGGGAGAGGGAAGATGGGGTAGGGAAGATAGGAGATATAGGAAGATTTCCCTCTTCCATTTCCCCATCTTCCCTGTGTCCATTCCCTCTTTATCTTCGGCGAAACCATCCCAGAATGTTAAAGTCGCCTTGCATTTTTTGTAATTCTTGCTGGTGTTTCTTTGCTGTGCTGTAATACCATTGGCAGTAACGCTCAAATTCTTGGCGATATTTAACTTCTTGGTAAAATTCGCTAGTAATTTGGTACTGTTTGAGAATTTCTGCTGGTACGGGCGGTTCGGGAACGATGTTTCGCAATTCGTGAGGGAACATGACTTGTAGGTTCCTGCTGCGGCAAAGGTTGGCATTGATTACCCCAAAGCTAACACAATTACGCCCAGCCCCGCAGCCGATAGACTGTTAAGGCTATTGCCCCCGCCGCCCATCTGGGACGTTTCCAGAACATTATTAAAGCAAAAATTATCAACAGACAACTTAATCCCAATGGATAGAAAAATAAAGGAAGTAGTTTGGACAGGAATAAAAACATTTTTGGTAATTGGTAATTGGTAATTGGTAATTGGTAATTGCTAATTACCCATCTCTCCCATCCTCCCCATCTTCCCCTCTTTCCCTAGTCCCTAGTCCCTAGCCCCTAGTCCCTTCTTCTATCTTTTTTTTCTAAATATCCAATCAAGTAGGGTGACAGATCGACCCCTAGAACGATTGGACAATTGTACCTTTTTTAGTGGTTGAGTTCTTTCTAATTCTGACGGTGGTAATTTAGGCAAGTTTTCTTCAGTTATTTCACTTGCTATTTCCTCTACCTCAATTGCTATTTCCTCCTCAGTATTCCACCAAGTCAGAACTAAGCCACAAGCCGTCCCCCCAAGAATACCCAAGCAGATACTCAATGGCATTGTATATCCAGTGAATCGAAAACCAAGTGTGAGAAACAAAAACATTAAAATACCTGCGGTTAAACCCACTGGGAGGATAGAATTTTTTAGCATTTTACGTAACGCCGCCCTCGCTTGCGGTAAAGATACCGCCCAGAGGGCGGCGTTACAAACAATTATGGGTAGGTAAGTCCTATATATAAAGCGATCGCTCTCTATAATCAGGACAGTCGATCGCATCTTCAGATAAAGCAATCTTCGGCTGAACGGGACACTTGAGGTAATAGTCACCCGTAAAAAATACGCAATTAGCACAAGGAATTTGGTGCATCCGCTTAGCCCGCTTTACCGAGTCCGCGATCGCACTTCCCATGCTCCACAATAGCAGAAACATCAACCCCCAAGCACAGACAAAGCACAAAGGCACCACAAAAGGAGCTATAGCTTGACTTAGAAAGTAAAGCATTTGAAACATAGCTTATACTTGCAAACAGAGTAAATATAAAATAAATTAATCCAACCCGCGACTAAGAGCAAGAAAAATTAAAAAATCTCAAAGCCTACCGGAAAACCGGAGGATTATGGCATTATGGATAACTGACCTTAAATAAAGCTAGAGGAAATCACTTATGGCCCTGAGATTAGGCGATACAGTCCCCAACTTCACCCAAGCCTCCTCCAAAGGAGAAATCAACTTCTACGACTGGGCTGGCGATAGCTGGGTAGTGCTCTTCTCACACCCCGCAGACTATACACCAGTATGCACCACCGAACTAGGCGAAGTTGCCCGTCTCAAAGCAGAATTTGACAAGCGTGGAGTCAAAACCATAGCCCTTAGCGTTGATAGCGAAGAGTCTCATAAAGGCTGGATCGATGACATTGAGGAAACCCAAAAAGTTAGCCTAAATTATCCTATTTTGGCAGATCCAGATCGGAAAGTGTCCGACCTCTATGACATGATCCATCCCAACTCCTTGAACAACTTAACAATCCGTACAGTTTTCGTCATCGATCCCCAAAAGAAACTACGTCTGAATATTACCTATCCTGCGAGTACCGGTCGTAATTTTGATGAAATTTTGCGGGTAATTGATTCTCTACAACTAACGGACAAATATAGCGTTGCTACCCCCGTTAACTGGAAGGATGGTCAAGATTGCGTAATTGTCCCCTCGATCAAAGATCCTGAAGAGTTGAAACAGAAATTCCCCAAAGGTTACGAAGTAATTAAGCCTTACTTGCGGATGACTCCTCAGCCTAATAAATAGTCTCAGATTTGTGACATCTGACTGTAATGGAGGCGCGATTAACTGCGCCTCTGCCAGCATATTTTAATGGAGGAAAAATTATGCTCTCATCTCCGATAGTATTGCGAATGTTGCCTAAAATGCAAATGACAGAAGATGATTTTTTTGAGTTCTGTCAAATCAATCGCGACTTACAAATTGAACGAAATAAATCAGGAGAAGTGCTAATTATGCCCCCAACTGGAGGAACAACAGGCAATCGTAGCGGCAGTATATTTGCACAGTTGTATAATTGGACAGAGCAAGATGGAACGGGTATTTGTTTTGACTCTAGCACTGGATTTAAGCTGTCAGCGGGTGACAAATCCCCAGACGCTTCGTGGATGAAACTGGAACGATGGAATGCTTTATCAGAAGAACAGCAAGATAAATTTGTACCTATTTGTCCTGATTTTGTAGTAGAACTCAGGTCTGCTTCCGATAACTTGAAACCTTTGCAAGAAAAAATGGCAGAATATATGAGGGAACCGGGAGTGAAGTTAGGCTGGTTAATTGACCGCAAAAATCGCAGAGTTTATATTTACCGTCCAGGTTTGCCAGAGGAATGTTTGGAAAATCCTGCTACAATTAGTGGCGATCCTGTTTTGCCGGGATTTGTTCTGAATATGAGTAAGATTTGGTAATTTTAGTTACAGTCAAATTCCCAGATGCAAAATGAAAAAATCCCCGCTCCAAGTTTTGTCGGCGTAGTTTGCCAAAGTTATCAATTTTTTGACTACCACATCTCGATCAAATTCTAACTGTTCGTAATCCCCCTCATTTTCTACTCCTTCCTCATCTATTCCCAACATCCAATGACCCCTTAGCTGAAGTTTCGCAGGAGCTTTTGAAAATAATTTTGCCCATGACTCAACTACATGATGAAAAACTTCTGCTCCCTGTTTATTGATGATTGTTACCCCGTAAAGATTTAAGCCGTAACTTTGCCACTCTTTAGGATTATCAGGATTGAGGGTAGATACCCACTTTAATGTATCATTAACATAATGAATAAAATCATCGTGAAGTTTCACACCGAAAGGGCTGTGAAAGTATTTTGCGTAATCTCTATAATTAACTTTCCCTTCGGGCAAAAGTAAAAAATCATGGTCGAGACTCATAGGTTTACTCCTGAAAATTGCTAATACGATCCAAATGAAATTATGTTATTATCGGAATCTAGGTCAATGTAACGCCCATTCTTAAAGTACCTTTTCACCCCTGGCGTTGCCCCTGAAACATTGGTTTTCCGTGACCCTTTTTTAGCGGTAATCTTAAATTCCTCTGCTTTTCTCAGGTATTGGGTAATATCTTCTGCCCCTACTTCGTCACCATGCTTGAGAAAGTGTTCCTGTAACGATTGTTGGGGTGAATCATAGCTCCCTTTTGCCCACGAGCCATTGAAATCTTCCATTTCTTCAGTATAAACATTTGCGGATACAATGAGCAATAAGAATTTATTGTAAAATTTAGTAGTAAATAAAGAGACAAATAGCATGGACATCAAAAACGGTTTTGTAGGCACTCTTGGCAACACCCCCCTAATCCGATTAAACAGCTTCAGCGATGAAACTGGGTGCGAAATTCTCGGCAAAGCAGAATTTCTCAATCCTGGCGGTTCTGTAAAGGATCGAGCCGCCCATTATATCATCAAAGATGCCGAAGAAAAAGGCTTATTAAAACCAGGTGGAACAGTCGTAGAAGGAACCGCAGGTAATACTGGCATCGGTTTAGCCCATATATGCAACGCTAAAGGTTATAAATGCCTAATCGTGATTCCTGATACTCAATCTCAGGAAAAAATAGACGCATTGAAAACATTAGGGGCAGAAGTCAGAACCGTACCCGCCGTCCCCTACAAAGACCCCAATAACTATGTCAAATTTTCCGGCAAATTAGCATCAGAAATAGATAATGCAATCTGGGCAAATCAATTTGATAACTTAGCTAATCGCCAAGCACATTATGAAACAACTGGCCCCGAAATCTGGGCACAAACAGACGGTAAAATTGATGGCTGGGTGACAGCAACGGGAACGGGAGGAACTTTTGCTGGTGTGGCAATGTTCCTAAAAGAAAAGAATCCAGCTATTAGAAGCATTTTAGCAGATCCGATGGGGAGCGGTCTTTATAGTTACGTTAAAACTGGAGAAATTAAGATGGAAGGTAGCTCAATTACTGAAGGTATTGGCACTAGCAGAATTACTGCTAATATGGAAAATGCTCCTATAGATGATGCCATCCAAATTGATGATATAGAAGCAGTGCGCGTAATTTACCAACTATTAAGAAAAGACGGTTTATTTATGGGCGGTTCCGTAGGAATTAACGTCGGTGCGGCAATTGCCTTAGCGAAGCAAATGGGGCCGGGACACACAATTGTCACCGTACTCTGCGATGGCGGTTCTCGCTATCAATCGCGGCTATTTAATCGAGAATGGTTAGCTGAAAAAGGTTTGTCGCCGGATTAAAAAAGTGTTGTCGCGAACATATCCGTAACGCCGCCCTCTGGGCGGTAACAATACCGCCCAGAGGGC
>NZ_JARFTR010000235.1 GCF_029167235.1 Kamptonema sp. UHCC 0994
GTAAAATACCGCCCAGAGGGCGGCGTTACGAATTTTACTCAATGCAGTAATTCCTCTAGCTTTTGCTGATTCCATAAGGACTGGTAAAGCCCTTTTTCTTGCACAAGTTCTCCATGAGTTCCTATCTGAATAATTTCACCGCGATCCATCACAAAAATCCGATCCGCAGTAGCTGCGGCGGACATTTGATGCGAGATAAAAATCACAGTTTTGCGAAGTGTTCCAGTTGCCAAATTCTTTAAAATATCTGTGGCAGTTTGATTGTCTACGCTGGATAAAGCATCATCCAAAATCAAGACTGGTGCATCAATTAACAAAGCTCTAGCTAATGCCATCCGCTGTCTCTGTCCCCCCGATAGTGTAATTCCACGTTCGCCGACTACTGTTTTATAGTGCTGGGG
The DNA here is from genome assembly GCF_029167235.1 of Kamptonema sp. UHCC 0994. GTDB lineage: Bacteria > Cyanobacteriota > Cyanobacteriia > Cyanobacteriales > Microcoleaceae > Kamptonema. Next base: position 402 of record NZ_JARFTR010000235.1, read on the forward strand.
AAAATTGAGGATTTCGGAGTGAATTTGTGCTTGTTTTGCCGCCGCTTCAATCTCTGGTTGTTCAGCTAAAGGATTGCCATAACGGATGTTATTTTTGATCGTGGTACTAAATAGAAAACTTTCTTGAGGAACGTAAGCAATTGCGCCCCGCAAATCCACCAACCGCAGTTGGGTAATATCTTTACCATCTACAAACAATTGGTCAATTTCAATATCTAACAAACGCGGTAAAGCATTAGCCAAAGTTGATTTCCCAGAGCCGATCGGCCCGACAATAGAAACAGTTTCTCCCGGTTTAATTGTGAAGTTAACATCCTTAAGAGCAGGCGTTTTAGCATCAGGATAAGTATAGCTCAAATTACTTGCACTTAGCCAACCTTTTACTGGTTTTGGCAATTCGATTGGAGTAGCAGCATCTTTAATTTTTGGCTCAACTATCAGAATTGACTCAATACGATCGATACTCACTTCTCCTCGCTGGTAAGCAGTGATTGTAAATCCGAGTAGTGCAGTAGGAAAAACCAAACGTTCCACAAACAAAAGTAGAGCAACAAAATCACCGATGCTGATCTCACCACTAGCAATTGCACCAGCACCGAAAGACAGCACTACCAACAAACTCAAACTCGCTAAACCGCCGAGTATGGGAAATAGTAAGTTCCGAGTTTGAGCTAATTCTAAATTTGCATCCAATAGCTGCTTAGTAGAATTGCGAAAAGCTTGGCGTTCGTTCTCTTCTTGAGCATAAATCTTAATCAAAGAAATGCCGCTCATGTCCTCCTGAATTAAATCGCTAATACTGGAAAGTTCCTCTTGTACATTTAACTGCTGAACGCGAAGTTTATCGCTGAATAATTGCACCAAAACTAACATCAAAGGATAGACACCTATGGCTAAGAGAGTTAATTTTACATTAATCCCTAACATGACCGGTAGTGTCAATGCGTAAGCAAATAATGTATTAGCTAAACTCAAAACCGCAAACCCAACCAAGCGGCGGATATTTTCTACATCAGAAGTAGCGCGATTAATCAAATCTCCGATTGTATTCCCAGCAAAATAAGATGGTTCTAATGTCAAGAGACGATTAAAAATCTTTTGTTTGAGGTCAAATTCTACCTGACGACCAACCCCAAATAGTAAGATCCGCGATATCATCCGAATTGCCCACATCACAGAAGCGAGCACAAAAATCAGCAGGGAATAGTGTAAAATTCGATCGAATTTAACCGCAACTTGGAGCTCGTCAACTCCATTACGAATCAGCAAGGGTATGTAAACGCCTACAGCATTAACAACCAAGAGTGAGAAAACACCCCAGGATGCGTTTTTCCAGTGGGGGCGCAGGTAAGCAATCAGTTTTTCCAGTCGTCGAGAATCAGCCATCTATCGAGTTTATAATTTAGAATTTAGAATGTAAATTGGGCGTTAGGCGCGGCGCAATAGAGGGATAAAATATCGGGTGCAGGAATAATTTCAATTCCGCTATCTAAAATCCAAAATCGCATTCCGTCCTACCCCTTCCTATATTAACCTGGGATGCCTTCAGCTTGTTTGTTTTTCTATCTATAGAGAGAGAACACCCCGGTTAATCTTTCCCGAAAACACGCGATCGCCCCCGAATAAAGCAGTTGACTAGCATCTGCCTACATAGGGGTAATCATTATGTCGAGATTAGAAGACAATCAAATCCGATTTCGGGGCTTTTGCATGAGTGGGCGTTTGAAAGGAAAGGAGATTGAGGGTACGATCAACATTGATTCCGCACAATTTAGGAGAGGAGAAGGCTCAGGATTTGATTCCGGGCAATTTAGAAGAGGAGAAGGCTCAGGATTCGGTTCCCTTGTGATTTTGCTCCTGTTGGCGTTGGGGATTAATGTTCTGATCGTCAATAAGGGAGAATTTAGCGATTCTCGCTCTCCTGAAGAGGCTTCTCAAGTCTTGGAGGAGTCAAATGGTCAGCATTTTGACGATCTGCCTCTCGATCTTGATGAAGGCAATTTGGTAGAATCAACTCGCGATCGCGAATAGTAGATGCTTTTTTACGTTAGTTCAATTTGAAATAATCTAACCCAACCAGCCGCGCACAAAATAGTATAAATACGCGAAATCTTCCTCAATTATTCGCGTAGTAATTGATAGTGCTTGGGCGCTAGGAAAAAAGTCTGATACCATTAATCTGCGCCTGAGTTTAGGATTTAGTTCAAAGGTGTAGAAATCTGTGGGAGCAGGGGAAACCTTCATTCTTTCTTTGATAAATGTTTGAGTAGCGCGGTGCATTTGAATTGCCGATGTAACGAGAATTATTCTATCCAGAAGACCTTTACTCTCTAATATTTTTTTAATTTGAATCGCACTTTCATGCAAATTTTTAGACTTAGTTTCTAGGATGATATCTTCTGCTAGTACACCCATTTTTAGCAGTAGTCTTTTAATATCAGAAGCTTCAATAAAATGACCCTCTATATCAGGTCTCGAACCTGCGCTGACTATGAGGTAGGGCGCTAAACCATGTCGGTATAGCTTAGCTGCATAGGAAATGCGATCGCCGGCATCAGTTAGTTGAATTTGAACTCGGTAGGGGAGTTTAGGTTCGGTTGTTCCCTGTCCAATTAACACTATTGCTCCTACTTTATTCTGACAACAGGTTTCAACTTGGATTAGCTGTAGAATTTCTCTTTCTGCTTGCTCAGCTATCGACAAAGCAACTAAAGGATTGCTAGCAATAATTAATAGCACTAAGGCTGATATGATTCTCTTTGGGGTTGGGTTTCTTATACCTCCGCTGACTATGCCTGTGGTTGCAAAAATCAAAAGTAACACTGCTAAACCTAGAGGTGTCGTCAGTAAGACTATTAAAGCGCTTCGCACCACTGTTGCTAACTGACTATTGGGTGTAAAAATTCCGATTATTGCCAATGTTACGATCAGGGATACCATTAAGAGTACCACCAATGATTCATACTTATTTTTATCCTTTTCATCCGGCAGGATGGGAGCCAGTATATTAGAATATATAATATAGATAAATACTAAAAGTATTAAAATTGCTCTAATCATATTATCTTTTGTAATTGGTAATTGGTAATTGGTAATTGGTAATTGGTAATTGGTAATTGGTAATTGGTAATTGGTAATTGGTAGTTGGTAATTGGTAATTGGTAATTGGTAATTGGTAATTGGTAATTGGTAATTGGTAATTAAAAGTAGTACCTACCAATTGAAAAATGCTATATAGCAACCGCCAGGGCGGTTAAGGCACTCGCTCATTGCTGAAATCCTTAGATTCTAAACCCTTCTTTCCCTAGTCCCTAGCCCCTAGTCCCTAATCCCTTGCCCCTAGCTATTATCTACGTTTTAACTCATTCCGAATCGCTTGCACCACAGTTTCAATCACATTAACACGAGCAAAATACTTGTCATTGGCAGGTATCAGCGTCCAGGGAGCCGCAGGTGTGCTCGTGCGCTGAATCATTTGATTGACAGCTACTTCGTAGAACGCCCACTTCTCTCGATTCCGCCAATCTTCATCGGTGAGTTTGTATTGCTTAAAAGGATTTTCCTGGCGCTCTGTAAACCGTTTTAATTGCTCTTCTTGGCTGATGTGCAACCAGAATTTAACTAAAACGCAGCCGGCAGAGGTCAACTGTTCTTCAAACTCATTGATTTCTTGATAAGCACGTCGCCACTCGGTTTCAGTAGCAAATCCTTCAACTCGTTCAACCATCACTCGACCATACCAACTGCGGTCAAAAATAGCAATTTTTCCGGCATTTGGCAACCTGCGCCAAAACCTCCAAAGGTAGTGATGTGATTTTTCTTCATCTGTCGGTGCGGCAAAGGCATTTACTACATAACTCCGAGGATCTAAAATGTCAGTCAAGCGTTTAATTGCACCTCCTTTACCGGCAGCATCCCAGCCTTCAAATAAGACTAAAACTGACATTTTATTTTCGTGAATACTCTGTTGCAATTTGCCGAGACGCGCCTGTTCTTGGCGGAGTTGTTGTTTGTATTGTTCAGATGTTAGTGCTTGAGAAAGATTAACTTGGGAGAGGAAATCTGGTTCTGTGGGTTCGAGACGATTTTGAATTGTTACTGCTTGCGGGGGACTTTGCAGGTGAAGGCGATCGAGTGCTTCTGTAATTGTGGCTGCCATTTGGGTTAAAACTTTGACTCTGGCCCAGCGTTGACAATCTCCTTCTACTAATGTCCAAGGCGCGGGGCCGGTGCTAGTTTGCACTACCATTTCTTCGGCAAAGGTTCTGTATTTGTCGTAATTTTTGGCTTGATGCCAATCTTCTGGCCGCACGCGCCATGCTTGCAATTTGTCGCTTTCTAATTTTTTGAGTCGGCGTTTAAGTTCTTTTTTGCTAAGGTGTATCCAAAATTTGGCGATCGCAGCGCCGTCATCTACCATTTGTCGCTCAAAAGCGTTAATTTGCCTCATTACCATCGGTACTTGAGCATCTGAAACGCGCTCAAATAAGCGATCTTCTAAGACGTGGGTGTACCAACTGTGATAGAAAAAACTCATCTGTCCGCGAGCGGGAAGTTTCTGCCAAAACCGCCACAGGAAAGGATAGCTACGCTCTTCATCTGTCGCCGGCCAAATGGGATGAACCGCAAACCCACGCGGGTCAATGTATCCGATCATTTTTTTAACTAAACCACCTTTTCCCGCAGCGGCCCAACCTTCGAGGACTAAAATTACAGGCAATTTTTTTTCCCAGCAGGCTTTTTGCAGCGATCGCAACTGCTTCATCAAAACTTCGATCTTAGAATCGTAGGTTTCTTTATCCAGGGATAAATCCAAATCGAGGTTGTCTAACATCAGGTTATTTTTGAGAATGGGGGAACGCAGGCATAGCTTTTGAGGTGTTGTGGGTGCGATCGCCTCTTCTCGCGGGGCACCTCCAACCGTTATGCGGGATTGAGCATTAAATCCTCAGTCTAGCGCCTGTCTAAGTTTAAACTCTAAAATTTCACAAAAAAGTTATGTGCGATCGCAACTGGCCCACAATCTGTCACAGTCCATACCCCACCCATAACTTCCCAACCTAAAAACTTGCCAAAAAAAGTAGTTACTGTTATAGTAATTTCAGGGAACTTTTAAACAAGTTCGATTTCTCCCCTCCCCCTAGTGGGTCACTCAATGGGAGGAAGCGAAAATCCCTTAAGAAAGATGTAATATAAATACAGAGCAAAAGTAAAAACCAAAGACTTCACCGGGGGTGAAAAACTTCTTTACTTAGCTTTTCTGAGCAGCTTTAGAATCAAATCAACGTTACTTAAACAGCAGGTTTGGTAACAGTTTGAAGCGCCGTCTACGAAGATTGGGCGCAAATCCAGCCTGATACTGACACACGAATTACAAACAAAACTACCCCAAAAGGGCGAACAATTTTTTATGAGTGCATAATTCGATAAAGCATAAAAACCTCAGTGACAAAAAGAGGTTTGGTGACTTTATCAAGAACATTCTCAAATCCTAATAGCTATCTTCCGAGGCGGCTGTTAAACATTCCCAATTTTTCCATAACTAAATTCCTAACAGCATTTTGACTCAAGATGCGGATATTGCAGTTGTCAATCAGTTGTGAATCAGATAGGTACTGCTTTCAATTAGCAATTAGCAATTAGCAATTAGCAATTAGCAATTAGCAATTAGCAATTACCCCATTCTCATACAACTGAAAACCGCTATATCTAACATTTACCTTATTAGGAATTAATAGGTTTGCTGGCGATAACACCACAAGCCTAGATCGCTGTACGTATTTTGCAATACCCACTAAGAGGAACAGTCCGAATTACCGGATTGCAAGTTTTTTATGACTACTTTAACCATGCGCTCCTACAGGGGCGAAAGCGACTGGCAAGCGATCGCAGACCTAGTAAATGCTTGCCAAACCGCCGAACAATTAGACGAAGAAGCAACAGCTTGCGAACTAAAACTCAAACTTAATGCACCCTACCTCGACAAATCCCGTGACGTACAATTGTGGGAAACTAGAGGAAAACTTACAGGTTTAGCACTCTTAGATATTCCTAAATCTAAAAGTGAACTCGACGCTTATCTGTGGTTTTATGTCCATCCTTCAATGCGAGGGACAGCCTTAGAAAAGGAGATAATTAACTGGAGCGAAAAGCGGTTAAGCCAACTAAGAATAGAGCGCAATTTGCCAGTTAAATTGCGTACCTATACCCGCGAAAATAACAGTTTAGTAATCCGCTTGTTAGAAAAACAAGGTTTCGCGATCGATCGTTACTTTTTAACAATGGCGCGATCGCTATCGGAACCAATTCCCACCGCAGAATTTCCAACAGGATTCAGGTTATCCCACCTCGCAGGGGAAAAAGACGCTCAACCCTGGGTGGAGATGTTCAACGAGTCATTTATCGATCACTGGAATCACCACGATTTAACAGTTGAAACTGTACAACACTGGATGAAAGATTCCAGTTACCAACCAGAATTAGACTTAGTTGCAATCTCGCCCGATAATACTTTTGCCGCTTTCTGCGATTGTCAAATTAAAGCCGAAGAAAACGCCCTTAACCGCAGTAACGACGGCTGGATCGAGTTTCTAGGTACGCGGCGTGGTTTCCGACAAATGGGTTTAGGAAAAGCAGTATTACTCGCAGGATTGCATCACTTAAAAGCCGCAGGTGCAGATACCGCTAAACTCAGCGTCGATGCGGAAAGCTTAACAAATGCGACGAAGTTGTACACATCAGTTGGTTTCCGCCCTGTAGAAACTTGGCTTTCCTGGGTAAAACTATTGTAGATGTAACGCCGCCCTC
>NZ_JARFTR010000202.1 GCF_029167235.1 Kamptonema sp. UHCC 0994
TGTAACTTTACCTATAATTTTGCCGCTACTAGAACCATAAGTTTGCCGCTAACAAGACTTTGACACCTATTTTTAGGTTAGATAAATTCTGGTTTTCTTCACTTGCGGAGCCATAATTTTGCCGTCAGCTCTAATTGGAACTATAAACTTGCCGCGAGTGATAATTCACTTAATTTAAATCACTTTAAACAAATAGCCATTAAAAGACTTAACTCGTCAACCCTCGTTTTTAAAGGATCAGCTTTCTTCTTTGTGTCTGGAGTCAGAGCGTAGAAAAGTTCTACACTCTACTTTAGGGGATGACAAGCAACTTGAAAGCCTTGCGCTTAAAAGGTTTTAAGCTGTTCAATATCAAAAAGATCAATGCTGGCTCGCACTAACTTTTTGGGTAGCGATCGCGTCGAATCAGGTTCGGAGGCTCGTGCTACCATCCTAATTGTCAATAAGCAAGTAGTCAGTGCTGCTTTATGGAGTTTGGGAAAATGGCGGAGTATCAGAAACCTTGCTGATGCCTTGAGAAGATAAGTTTCCCTATGCTTACCGAGAGTGAGGTTGTAGTAATCTTTGGGCATAGACATTTCTACTGTTCACACAGCGGTGTTTAGTTCTGGGAAGTTTTTTATTGATTAGAGGACAAAACTTCCTTTGTTGTTGTACTGTAATAGTGTATTGTATTTAAGCTTAACGCAATAAAAACAAAAGAGCTTTCAGAAAAAACCACCAAAAAGCCCTTGACAAAAAAAATAAGTTGTATATAAAATAAAAAATGAAGCAACCAGCTCTTGACCAAGCATGGTTGCCCCAATGTTTTTAGTATGCCTCTGTCCTCTATGGGCTTAAGACTTGTTAGCTTGCAGGCTCAGTCTTTAACCGCTCAGGTATAGAGGCACTTTCTACCCCTCTGCCAAAACGTAGGAGTCTAATTTCTTATGTCATATTCTAGCGAACAATCGAACGCTTGTCAACCTACCAGTGTTGACCCGGTTCTTGCTCGAAAAATTTCGTACCATCTTAGTAAACGCGATCAATGCGATTTGGTGGCATTGGAATACATAGCACAAAACGCTGATCCAAAAGTTGAGCGCGGTGTCACGGTGCTAGAAATGATGCGCGTGATGGATTTATCAAATCCAACAACTTCAACTCGCCTCCGTAAAATGAGTGATACGGAGTATGGGCGGATAGACACCCCCCTGTTAAAACGATCTAAGCGTACTGGCTCTCAAGGAGGGGCAGATTTTTATTTTTTAGCGGATGGCGTAACCTTAGAGGAGATCCAAAAAATAATGGCTATCGAACGCTACAGCTATGAGAGTTATCATGCCCAACGTCAAGAGAAAGAGAAAAATAAAAATAATAGTGGTAACGAGTATGAGGATGAGCTGAGTGATAGCCTAGAAGATGAATCAAAAGACGTTGGCAGCGATCAAATAGATGATCAAGTAGATGATCAAGTTTCAGCAAATGAAGAAAATCAAGAAGAATCAAACTCCTTAGAACCAGATAGGATAGATGAAATTGACACCGAAGAGGTAGATAGTTCGGATGGTGATAACGAGAATGTTGAAGGCATAGAAGTAATAATTTTTCGACTGCTTGAAGAGGTTGTTGAACTCAAGCAAAACTATACTGTCATTAAAGAAGAAAATGTTCTTGTTAAAGAAGAAATAGCCAATCTTAAAGAAGAAAATGTTCTTGTTAAAGAAGAAATAGCCAATCTTAAAATTCAGTTGGCTAAATTGGAACAAAAGCTTTCAACTGGAGGTTCTAGCAGGATTGTCGCCATGTTAGATCAGGTACTCGCTCCAAATGCAAATCAAAACGGCAAAACTGTTCGTTAAAACAGTTTTGCCGTTTTGATTTACCTTGTTTTTTGGGCTATGTGATTGAAGAACAAGCTCAAGTTTTGCAACAACTGTTTGGGGCTAAATCATGGGTGGCGCAGGTGACAGCTTTATAGGTTTCCGAGGCCGATAGCTGAGGGGGTTCGATTCCCCCGCCACCCACAATTAACCAGCTTACTTACAGTTATTTCGCTGAACCTAGAACCTGTGAACAATCTTTGGAGAGCAAAAAATGATCTAAACCAAATCAGGGTTTAACCCTTAGCATTCACAGGTCACAAAAGATGTGACCTTTATTGGTAAAGGTTGATTATCTTTTGCCAGCACCTAAGAGTTTAATACTCTTGCGGTACAGTGGGTTTTGCTTTGATTTAGTCTAGCACTTTATCCAGTGTTAAGTCAATATTTTGTTTCCCCTGTATTTACCGCAAGAAAGCCAATTTGTCAAGCAATCTCCAAAGATGAGTTTAATTTATGGCTAAGCGGAAAAACAACTCCAATTCAGCTAGAGACTCCCACGCTCTCCCGGAACAAGACAGAGAGCTAGGTAAGCGCCCAAGAAAAGACTACTGTGGTTACATCCAAAGCAAAGGCGGCAATTACGGTAAGTGGACTAATATTGTCTACATGGGACTGTTTGGGCTTAACGCTGCTCAAATGAAGCAACTATGGGCGACTCAAGCAGGGAACCCTAAAATTGCAAGGAATCATATCGCTGAAGCGAGTGGAATTCAAGCGATCGCATACTGCGAAAGACTTGTAGTAATGCTTGATTTAGATGACCCACAGGAAGGTCATGTCGAAGCAATTCGACTAACGATAAGGAAGTTTGGGTTTGAACGGCAAGACTTAGTTGCATAAGTCTTGGGCTTTTTGGTGGCAGTAGCGCAGTAAATTTCAATGGTTTTGGCTTTCACCAAAGCATTTACTTCGATTTTCCTACGCACACAGCCACCAAACGGCTTAGTTCATCTACACGCTCTTCAAGCACATTAAGTCTCTCTTCCACTGGATCGAGGGACAACCCAAGATGTTGCGCGATCGCTTCTCTGATTACCTGAGTCCTATCTTTTTCGTCTAGGACAGCCCGCGCATCTAGTGCATCAAGCATGGATTGAGACAGTCTAACCGATATAGTTTTATCTTTCCCTGTTTTTGACATAACTAGCGAGATACATCTGTGCTACTTTTGAGATACGAGATACTTGTGAGCTACGAATGAAATACATACCGCAATCTTATCAGTGAGGAGTAAAGAATGGCATTCATACCTAGAGACTGGCAAACTAGATTTGTTAGAGAGTACCAAGAAAAGAGAAAACGGAATTTTCTGGTAGAAGCCTGCACCTCCGCAGGAAAAACGGGTGGATCTCTCTATATTTATGAGTTCCTAAAACAGGCATTTGGTTGGCGCTTTCTTGTAGTTGTGGTTCCATCCGAGCATCTTAAGCGACAGTATGCTGTAGACGCACAGAAACTTTTTGGACTTCAGCTTTATTACTCAGGCACACAAAAAAGCTTGGGGCGACTACCAACACCAGAAGAATTGTTGCAGAAAGGGTATCAAGGATTGGTAGTCAACTATCAATGGCTAACGTACTCTGGCAATGCTGAGTGGTTGGCAAACGCTCTGCAAAAAACTTTAGCTGGCAAGGTATTTGCCATTCTTGATGAAGTTCACCATGCCAGTTCTGAACTTTCTTTCGGTCAAGCTTGCGAGATTGCCTTGTCAGACAGGAGTGTATCGCATCGGTTGATGACTTCTGGAACGCCATTTCGCTCGGATAACAACAAGATTTTAGGGAACTGGCTCACCTATTTGCCAGCCACAGACAATACTTTTAAATGCGTTCCTGATTTTCAGTACACTCTGGTCAATGCTTTGCGAGATGGAATAATTCCTCCCTTTTCGTTTGTAACAATGGATGGGCAATTTACTTACCGTCGCGATCGCTATGTTTATGAGGGTAAGACCTTTACAAATACTACAGACGAACAAGAATTAACTGATGCCCTCAACACAGCTATCTATATTGATGGTGATTGGGTTAAGGAAGCTATTCTATGGGCACATAAGCGGATGCAGCGTGATCGCGCTAAGGGACTTCCCGAATGTGCTACTTACGTGCGAGTCTCTACAATCGATGCTGCTCGAAAGATAGAAGAACGCATACGCCAAATCACAGGCGAAGCTGCTCTGGTCATCGTCTCCAAAGACGATGACCCTAATCAAAATTCGCGTTTTAGTTCGCGCCAAGATCCTAGTAAGTTAATTGAAGGGTTTGCTGCTGAAACTGGTGTCGGCGCAAAATCTTGGATTATTGGGGTTTCAATGTTGGGCGAAGGTGTTTCTATCAATCGCCTGAAATACCGAATCCACGCAACTAATTTTCGCACCGCTTTGTCTTTCATGCAAGATTTGGGACGATTGCTCCGTCTTTTTCCTGTAGAAACTCCTGAAGCTGTTGAAACCTTAATTCCAGCACATCCAACCCTGATTAATTTGGCATTAAGCGTCTTAAATGAGGTTGCCCATGTTGTTCGGGAGAAGGAAGAAGAAACTTCTGATGATAAGGACTCAGAAGATGGGGATAAAGGCAGCCCTCAAATTCTCTCTATGTTTGAAGCAATTGCTTCAACCGGGGAATTAGGAAGTCAGATTGTAGACAGCGAGGAGATTGCTAGGGAGTTTACTGCTGTTGCGGAATGGGCAATTGAACATAAGGAGATTTGGCGGCATTGGTCTAAAACACCCGCTCACCTAGCGCAGTTGTTGATGAAGGATCAGCCACAGTTTGATCTTTTGTATAGAGAGTATCAGACAGTTCCACAGAAAACACCTACCAACCAAAATTTTTCAACTGCCCCTGTTCCTCAAGGTTTTCCATCTGAATACGCTAGTTGGCTCCCAGATGAAAAACTTAAGTTGGCTCGAAGTAAAGCCAATGATAAAGTTTTTCACCTGGCTCGCATTCTCTATCCCGACGCAACCACAGAAGAGCAGAAAGCTCAACTTCAGCAAATTCATGTCTGGGCTAAACAAAAACAAGGGCTTCCCTTAAAAGGTTTTATCGCTCACGAGGGATGGGAAAAAATCTATCTGTCTTTGTGCGATCGCATTGCTGACGCAAAAAAATTTAAGGGAAAGGAAGAGCTATGAATCACGCAAATTTCAAAATTATCGATCCGAGCGAACTTAGTATCCCAAAAACCGCAGTCATCCAGAAGGTTTTATCCGATGAAGAGCAACTACCAACAGAGCAGCACGATAAAGCTCTCCAAGCTTTTCTAATCTCTGATTTGATAGCTTCTGGAATTGGCAAGGACTTGGCTTTTGTTGACAAAATTCCCGGCTTTATCAAAGAAATCATCGACAACAAGCTGTGGGAATGCTTGTATGTTGCCAAGGGAGTCGTTACCCCTTATTACTGTCGCTATACCAAAAGCATAGATTCTGAGAATTTCCGAGCCTTTATTACCGCCAAACGTCCTAATGGATTAGAAACTAGCGTAGAGACAGTAGACCGAGTTCTACAGGCTGATCCTGAAGTACAACGAAGGTTTCGGGCAATCATCTACGAGTCTCGTCAAGGGGAACGGACAGATATAACTGTTGATGAAAACAGAACTTCCCCCCCTCAAGGGGGGAAGTTAAAACATACCCAACAAGAACGTCTCCGTGCCGCAAACCGAGCAGCAGAAGCTATTCCAGCCATAGGTGAGTTACTAGATCGAGGACTCATAGCGATAGATATTGCTGCACAGTTAGGTCGTGACATAAAAGACCCCGATAACCTGACCGCAGAAGAACGAGACTATGTGGACAAGCGAGATTTAGTTGGCGTAAGAATCAACCAGTACATACATACTAGCCCAATTCCCGATGATGAGGATAAGGAGCCAGCTTACGGTCGCGAACTCAACAGGTACGTCAAAGAACTGCTGGGAGTTAAAGATCGCTCTAAATCTATACGAATGGACAATCCCAAAAAGGCGGCCGAGAAACTACTGACCTTTTATAAGGGGGACAGGCTCAAAGAGTTGATTGACCATTTGAGGGAAGGATTAGAACCCCCTATGGCATTACTAGAGCCAGCTAAAGAAGAGTCTCCAGATAGCCTTCAATCTTTAAATAGTAACGCTCAACTTGCCACTAACCAGGCTGAACCTTTCGCTGAAATCTCAACTTCTTCAATCCTCGAAATCCATCAAGAGCAGTCTCTTAATGGAGATTCACCAATTCTCCAATCCGCAGAGGATGTAATTAAAGTTAAGACAGATATACCCGCGAATCAAGAGTTGAGTGTAGATGATTTGGCAAAACGCTTGAAACTTAGTCGGCAGACCATTCTCAATAGGGTATATGACAAACCTAATCAATTTCTGGAATGGGTAAAACAACGAGATCCAGAGGGTTTAGGTTGGCAACGTAGTAAAAAGAAAAAAGGACGTTCTTGGTTATTCACTCTAGTTCAATAACTCAAATAGGACTAATTAAATGTCAGGAGATTGCCAATGCTGTCAAAGACAGAATTTAATGCCTGGTGTAGTCGCTTTAATCCATCTCAGCAAACACAAATTCTGATTGAAAAGATTCGTTCATCAGAACCATCGCGTCGGGTTGGGGGTGGAACTAAAAACGTTTCTGGGCGTTATCCAAGCCGAAAAATGGGAGTGACTATCCAGTTTGAGTCTCACAAAGTTGAACTTCCTTTTATCTATGAACTGGAACATGATGAGGATGTATTAGAGTTTTACGACCAACCCCCTCAGATTAAGCTTGACTATGAGGCAAAGAATGGGCGAAAACTCGGTGTATTGCACACTCCAGACTTTTTTGTTATCAGGACTAATTCTGTTGGATGGGAAGAGTGTAAAACTGAACAGGAGTTAAAAAGACTTACTGAAAAAAATCGAAATCGCTACTTTTGCTCTGATGATAATCAGTGGCTTAGTCCACCAGGGCAAGTTTACGCTCAACAATTTGGGCTTTATTATCGTATCCGTTCAGATAATCAAATTAATTGGATTCTCCAACGTAACCTTATATTTTTAGAGGATTACTTTCGAGCCAATTCAATAACTTTGGAAGAATCAGTAACTAACTCTATCCTTTCAACAGTATTGACTGAGCCAGGAATAACTTTAGCGAAATTGTTGCATCAAGAAACAGGAGTTAGAGCCGATGACATTTACACATTAATCGCCACCGAACAACTTTACGTCAATCTAAATACCACCCCACTAGCTGAGCCGGAAAGATGTTTAGTCTTTAGCGACCAACAGACATCTCTTGCTTATCAATTAATGGTCAAACAATCTACTCCAAAGATTGCAATTAT
>NZ_JARFTR010000296.1 GCF_029167235.1 Kamptonema sp. UHCC 0994
GTAAATGAACCGCCCAGAGGGCGGCGTTACAAACAATTTACGTAAGTCATATAAATTATTTAATTATCATTCCTCACTACCGTACAGCTTCCAATATGCGAGAATAATAAAAGCTAGTGCTAGTCATTCCCTGCCGCTGAATTGTAAAGCCATTGCTTTGTAGGATCTTGATAATATCAGCTTCCCGATGTTGGTAGGCACGAGTAGCTTTACTTGGCCCTGGAAAAAATTCCCCAATTTTCTTGAGTACAGTTAAGGCTAAAGTTTTCGGGGCAAAACTGATAATTAGCCGAGAATCAGTTATAGAACTTAAATGACTAATCATAGCAGCGGCTTGATCTTGAGGATAGTGAATCAGCACATCCAGACAGATAACTGTGTGGTATTTGCCACTCAAAGCCTCCAAATCTTGAGCCGTAAACGTGATATTATTAGCTCTACCCGGAACAGCATTAGCTCTCTCGTAGGCTTCTCCTACCATCTTTTCCGAAATATCACTAGCATAAACGATCGCTCCAGCTTCAGCTAAGGGAATACTAAGGCTACCCACGCCGCAGCCAGCATCGCAAACTGAGAGTCCCGGCAAATTGCCATCAGCGACTAGCCATTCTAGCACTGTATCAACCGTCCGCTGGTGTCCCGTGCGGATATCAAGTTGAACTTTATTAACTTGACCGTCGCCGTAAATTCGCTGCCAGCGATCGAAGCCAGTAGAGTTAAAATATTCCCTGACAATAGTTTTGTCGTCGGCTGCGTTCATAGATTAATTTGCCTGGTGATGAATTCCAAGGGTTTATTATATAGCAAGAGGCCCTTGTAATCATAGCAAGGGTTTTAGCAATCTATGGTGTTCTAACCGCCGGGGGACTGGGACAATAAAACTATTAATTTTTCTGGGGACAGCGGGGATGAATCCCTCCCTGCAAACAGATATAAGCGATTTGACTCGCCTCTAAATTCTTAGCATCTGTAAAATCAACTCCTTGTAAACGACCTGATTTAGAATTAACAGACGGACTTTGAATAAATTGATCCGATCTATTTAGTTTCCCAGTTACAAACATTGCTCCTTTAAAGTTCACACCCGCGACATTAGCACCTCGGAAATTTACCAAGCTTACATCTGCATTCCGAAAGTTAGCATCTTGCAGTTGAGTATTGCTTAAATTCGCACTAGCAAGTTTAACTGAAGTCATATTTGCGTTTTGGAGATTAGCTTTGCTTAAATCAGCTCCAGATAAATCTGCACCTTGCCAATCCGATTTTCTCAAGTTTGTGTCTGGAAATTGAGCGCCTTGAGCTTTCACTTGTCCTAAACGCGCACCTTCCAAATTCGCTCGCGACAAATTTGCACTTCCTAAATCTGCACCTGTGAAAGTGGCATCTTGTAATAAAGCTTGCCGTAAATCTGCCCCAATTAACTTAGCACTGCTGAAATTAGCTCCGCTCAAAATACTATTAGATAAATTAGCTTTATTCAGAGTTGAACGCAGAAAGTTCGTGCGGTTCATTGTGATATTATTCAAGAATGCGCCAGTAAGATTTGCACCTTCAAAATTAGCGCCACTCAAATCGGCTCTCCAGTCATCAAAAGTTCCAAAACGACCATCTTCTCCTGCTCCATAAAACCGAATACCTGGTAAAATAGCATTGGTAAGATTGGCACTTCGTAAGTTAATTCCTGACAAGTCGCCTTTGTCTAGAACTAAAGTGAATTGAGCTAAGCCAGAGGCAGTTTGACTTAAATCTGTGCGGCTGAGGTCAGCATCATTTAGTTGGCCTCGATTCACTGTCATAATTTTCGCGATCGCTCTTTGAGTAGCTCTTTGCCGAATAGCAGCTAACTCTCTTTCCTTGGCATTTCCGCCGTAGCGCATAGAATCTAAATCATTACTGAGGGCTTGATTTAAACGCTGCAAATAGGGTAAGGTTTTTGGCCCTGCGCTCACTAAAGCTTGCTGAATTGAATCAACGAGAGTGCGATTTTCTTCTTGGCCAAGCAGATCCGCTAATAATGGTATAGCGCGGGAATCTTGGACTACACCTAAAGCTAAAATTGCGGCTCTTCGTTCGGCTATGCCATTGGGCGATGTTGGGGATAACTTGTTTACTAGAGCTAGAAATACCTTGTCATCGCGCTGTTTGAAATCCCGCAAATTTGCCTGACTTTGAATGTAAATTTGGGTGCCGATAAAGGTTCCCAAAACTGATGTCATCCCCAGAATAGTAACTATTAGTAGAGTTAGTCCGGGGTGTTGGCGCATCCACGCCCAAAGGCCGCGACTGCCATCTGCTGAAGCTTCTGGCGTTAAGACCAGGGCGGCGATCGCAGCGTCTTCATCACTCCAATCTTGACCCATAAAGGGATTTGTAGTATTATTTGACAATGTTCCGGCATCAATGACAAAAGTACCCGCTAAACGGTCATGTCCTGTGCGCCGTTTCGTGTCAAACTTAGTCGCTAAGCCGTCTCCTAGCAGCATTAAGCCGCTCATTCCCACTAAAATGACTAAATCGGGAAAAGCACCACTGATGCGCCATAATGTGTAAGCAATGCCGACTGGTATTCCCCAACGTCCCAAACTTTCGCGTGCCAAGGCCCGTAGTATCCCTGGTGGTGTACCCGACTCCGAGACGACTTTGACACCAAACCAGCGTTTGGGGGAAGTTTGACCTTTTTTAGCGAGTAAATATAGTTGCCATCCAGCTACAGCAATCGGGGCTATAAGTGCGCCAGACCAGAATAAATTAGTTAGGGGGGTGACTCGCGGGTTGCGATCGCGAATCGGAATCGCTAAAGTTTGTGCGATCGCTTCAGATGTGGCGGCGACTGCGGGGTTGAGAGGTACACTCTTGATTGCATTATTAGCCAATGTTCCGATCGTAAATGGAACCAAGGAACTAGCAACAATTAATGATACTTCAACGGCCCAAGCGCCACACCTACGAACCATTAGCGGCAATTCTCGACGTACTTGCGACGATGGATTTGATTGATTAATGTCGCTGCTTACCGTTGGGCTAGCCATATTGATTTTAGATTTTAGATTTTAGATTTTAGGTGGGGTGTTAACGGTTAACGGTTAACTGTTAACTGTTGAGTAAGAAATTAAAGCATCGGAGATTCGGTAAAAAACCGGGTTTCTTTAGTCGAAATGCCTAAGTCCTGTTCATTTCACTTTCAGGTGAGGTGAGATGAGCTTAACCGATATCTCCATTTCCCAGTACCCATTTATATCACCGATCGCTATTTTTTGAGGTGTGGTGGGTCGCATCAACTTGTACGCTATGTACAGCAAGAATCCCGGAATAGTTAGGTGGCTGGCAGAAGAAGAAAAAAGAAGGAAAAGTGATGTGGGGTCATGGGATCGGAGAAAATAGGGGCAGAGATCGATCGATTAAGCGATTGAAAGAGGAACCCCAGAGCTCCCCTACCGTCGAGAAACTTGGGTATGCCGCCATTGTGTTCGCAATCAGAGGAATAATTAAAATGAAAATGCGCGATCGCGGGATACTTCCCTTAGCTTTAGCAATGATTTTAGCAACGGCTGGCGTTGTCCGTTCTCAGACTCTACAGATTTCCCCCGGATTTAAGGAACCGCTAAGTCTTTCAGGTACATCTGGTGGCCCCAACAACAGTGGTGACTGTGGTAATATTGCCCCCACACCGAATCTCATCATCCAAGTAGGGGAGGATTTACCTTATTGGCGAATTAGCGTGCAAACTGCTGGTGCTCCTACAATCTTAATTCAAGGGCCTGCTGGTCGTTTTTGCGTCTTGCCAGAAAGTGCTGCTGCGGGTAATCTAGAATTTTCGGGTTTTGGGAATAAGGGTACTTACTCTATCTTTGTAGGCGATCGCGCCCAAGGTCAACATCCTTACAATCTCTCTATTACTCAAAATCGGAACTAATTTTGTTAACTGTTAACAGTTAACTGGTAACTGTTAACTGTTAACTGTTAACTGGTAATTGCTAATTGCTACCTTTCCCATCTCCCCCTCTCCCCCTCTCCTCCTCTCCTCCTCTTTCCCTAGTCCCTAGCCCCTAGTCCCTAGCCCCTTCTTCAAAATCGAGTATGTTTGAAATAATTCAAGCAGATTTATCAAATCCTACTTATGCAAAAGCATTAGTAAACCTGCTCAACATTTATGCACTTGATCCAATGGGGGGCGGCAAAGAACTGCCAGATTATGTTAAAGAAAATATTGTATTAGCGCTGTCTTCTAGAACAGATGTTTATATAATCATGGCTCTTATAAATGGCGATCCTGTAGGTTTGCTCATCTGCTTTGATGGTTTTTCTACCTTCTCATGTAAACCACTACTAAACGTTCATGATGTCGTAGTTAAACCGGAATATCGTGGGCAAGGTATATCAAAGATGATGCTCAAGAAAGCCGAACAAATCGCTATAGAAAAGGGCTGTTGTAAACTTACTCTAGAAGTTCTAGAAGGCAATAAAGCAGCAAAAGCTTCCTATTCAAGTTGTGGTTTTGAGGGCTACGATTTAGATCCTAAAATGGGAAAGGCGCTATTTTGGCAAAAGAAGTTATAACAGAAGGCAGAAGGTAGAAGGTAATAAAAAGCAATATGAAAATTATATTATATCCGTTCAAATAGACATTATTACTGATTATTTTGACTGATTCAACTGGCTTGGCCTCATGTCTAACCAGATTTGTTGCCCAGTTTCCTTGAATGCCAGCACGACTACATCAACTGATGAACCAACTGCTGGATAATCAGATGGGAACATATCACCTTCATCTTTGAAATGTGGGAGTTCAACAAGACCCATAAACTTTATCCCTGGAAGGGTAACAAATATCCCAAAAGGCCAATGCTTGGTGACTATTTCTTTCAATTTAGTTCCTACTTTTAGAGACTTTTGTATTTCGTCCCAGGATTGTTCGTTAATCATTTTATTTTATTAGCCTCCTAATCGATTTGAGAGTTAATTTAACTTAGCACTCATTGGCACGTCGGCCCTCGTATAAGTCCAGATTGCACCTGGTTCTAGCGTCAGCAACATATTGTCAGGAGTGAACAGTTCCCAGTAAGATAAGTCAAAATCATCTGCAAGGTCTGGGAATATTTTTAATTTATAGCCGTTACTGAATTCTACAGTTAGAACCAAATCTGGGTAGTGAGTTTCAAAGGCCGCGATCGTTGTACCTTCAATAACTTTAACTTTCTCTTTAAACACTTCTGGTAGTTCCTTAGAACTGGTGATTATTTCTTTGGTCAGTGATTCCAGTGTCCAGTCTGTGCCTCGCGTGCCTAAGATCCAAGAACCTTTTTCCTTTCCCGCTAATTTCTTATATGTGTAAGGAATTCTCTCTCCAATATGAATATTTAATTCATCTCCATAGCTCATTCTCGCGTTCCAGCACAGTTCCCCTTGAATGGCACTGACAATACTCCTCAGTTGCTCTAAATCAGTATCTTTTTTAATGGGTTGTACTAGCTTCTGACCTGTCGTTACTGTCATAATTCTCAACAATTGCTGTTTACTGATAGCCCAAATAAATCTTAGTTAACTTTTGCGAACTGAATTAGAGTTTAACATGATAACACTAATTATCTGAATTGACAAGCCTTTCAAATTTATTCTATACCGAAGAACTCGCGAGCCTTTTGTCGTAATTCTTGGTAGGTAAAATCGCCGCGTTCATTTTTACTTCCTCTATAACCTGCGGCTTTCTCGGCTTCTAAAAATTCTCCAAATGCTTTTCGAGCTGGCTCTTCCATCTTAAACTCCTTAGCAATAGCATTAATTTGCTTAATATCTCTTTTGGGCGGCATCTGATTCTATATTTTAACACTCCTCACCTATTATTTAATATCTTGACGTATTTCTACGCTGCTCAAGCAACTCCGCCGCCAACTCCAAAGCTGCGATCGTACTGCTAGCATCCGCCACACCTTTACCAGCAATATCAAAGGCAGTACCATGATCGGGAGATGTCCGAATAAATGGCAAACCAATTGTAGTATTCACAGCCCGATCGAAAGCCATTAACTTTACAGGAATTAACCCTTGATCGTGGTACAATGCTAAATAAGCATCGTGAGCATTATCGCCCTTACCATACCAAGCTTGACCAGGTTTTACCCACATTGTATCTGGCGGTATAAGGCCATCTAACTGCACATTAGAAAGGCGATCGCGTTCCGTCTCCAACCAAGGAATTAACCAATATTTCTCCTCGTTTCCCAACTGTCCATTTTCCCCACTGTGAGGATTTAAACCTGCAATGGCAATTCGAGGTTTTTCTAATCCGAAATCTTGCCGCAAACACTCTACCAACAAGTCAAGTTTAGTGCTAAGTAAATCAGGTGTCAGAGCATCGGCAACTTGACGCAGAGGAATATGTGTGGTAGCAAGTAAGGTACGCAATATCCAACCACTATGGGGAGATTTGGCGACAAATAACATCCCAAATCGCTTAACTCCCGATCTTTCTGCTAAAAGTTCCGTTTGACCGGGATAATTATAGCCAGCAGCTTTCCAACAAGTCTTAGAAATTGACCCTGTGACAATACCTTGATATTCGCCGGCAAGTGTACGCGCGATCGCAGTTTCCATATAGGAAAAACTAGCCGCACCACTCGCTATATTACCCTCACCTACAACAATTTGACCCCACTCGCTATGCAGTTTGACATCTAAAATATCTAAGCTTTCTGGGTTTGCCAAAGGTGTTGTTACTTTGCAGTGTTGCAGTTGAGTATAAGTTTCCTGCAAAATTGCCCGACTGCCAATCACTGTTACATCGCAACTAGGGAAAGGATTTGTAGCTAAAGCTTTGAGTACCACTTCTGGCCCAATACCTGCCGGATCTCCCAGAGTTATAGCTAATTTTACTTTTGCATCGGGATTCACGACTATTTTCTCCTGCGAAATTTCTGTAACGCCGCCCTCTGGGCGGTTCCTGTCTGTACCGCC
>NZ_JARFTR010000010.1 GCF_029167235.1 Kamptonema sp. UHCC 0994
GGAGCGGGGGAGATGAGGAAACTCTTTCCCCAATTAGCAATTAGCAATTAGCAATTAGCAATTAGCAATTAGCCATTAGCCATTAGCCATTAGCCATTAGCCATTAGCCATTATAATTAACTTCACAATTACAACTCCTCACTCCGGGAATTTTGATCTACAATTTAATTGTTGCTTCTGATAAAGCTCCTTGCATTTTACCCAACCAATCAATCAAATGATCTAATTGTTTATCAGCAGTCAAAACCCCCATCCCTCGGATAGTAACTTTTCCCTTACTGTAAACAAAACGAGCGTGAAGATGATCCGGTAAATTTGCTTTAAGTAAATTCCAACCCGGTTCCTCCATTGGCGTTTCTAAAACAATGTGTTGCTTATTCTCCGGTTTAATCCGCGAAAAGCCGATTTTCATTGCTAATTGTTTCAATTGAACTACTCGAATTAATTGTTGAGCAGGTTTAGGAATTGGGCCGTAGCGATCGCACCACGCCGCCTCTATTTGACTCAACTCTTCCAGTGTACTAGCAGAGGCGACAGAGCGATAAGCGCTCATTTTTTGATCCAAATCTGTGATATAATCCGCCGGAATAAACGCTGTCAGGGTCAAATCAATTTGCGTATCTTCCACCTGCGGGATTTCCTGACCCTTAATCTCCCGAATCGCCTCTTCTAACATCTGGGAGTACAAATCAAAACCGATCGCGTCCATTTGACCAGACTGTTCTGCTCCTAAAATATCACCAGCACCGCGAATTTCCAAATCTCGCATTGCTAACTGATAACCAGATCCCAATTGTGCAAATTCTTGAATCGCTCTCAACCGCTGACGCGCTTCATCAGTAAGGCTGTTTTGATTGGGATAAAATAGCCAAGCGTGGGCCTGTACCCCCGCCCGTCCCACGCGACCTCGTAATTGGTAAAGTTGAGCTAAACCAAACCGTTGCGCGTCTTCAATCAAAATTGTGTTGACGCGGGGAATATCCAAACCTGACTCAATAATCGTCGTACATACGAGGATATCGAAATCCGCAGCACTAAAAGCCAGCATAATTGCTTCTAGTTCCGAAGCATCCATTTGACCATGCGCGATCGCAATTTTTGCCCCCGGAACCATTACCCCTAATTGTGCTGCTAAATCATCAATTCCCTCAATGCGCGGTACTACATAAAATACCTGACCTCCCCGATCTAATTCCTGGCGAATAGCAGTCCTTATTACCTCTGGATCGTAAGCAGCTAAATGAGTTTGAATTGGGCGGCGGGTAGGGGGTGGAGTTGCAATTAAACTCATTTCCCGAATCCCAGAAAGTGACATATATAACGTCCGAGGAATTGGTGTTGCTGTGAGTGTTAGCACATCCACCATCGTTTTTAACGCTTTGATAGCTTCCTTTTGCTTAACTCCAAATCGCTGTTCTTCATCTACCACCATTAATCCTAAATCTTTAAACTTAACCCCCTTACCTAAAATTGCTTGAGTTCCCACAACTACGTCTAATTCCCCACTCGCTAAACGTCTTTGAATCTCCCGGCGTTCAGTCTCAGTACGGAAACGATTTAGTAAGCCAACTTCAATCGGATAAGGTGCAAAACGTTCTTTCAGAGTGTGATAATGTTGTTGAGTTAAAATTGTTGTCGGCGCTAACATTGCGACTTGTTTCCCAGCAGTAATTGCTTTGAAAATAGCTCGGATAGCGACTTCAGTTTTGCCGAAACCAACATCACCACAGACGAGACGATCCATCGGGCGATCGCTCTCCATATCGCGTTTTACATCTTGAGTCGCCTTCAATTGATCGGGAGTAGGTTGATAGGGAAAAGAATCTTCTAATTCCTCTTGCCAAGGCATATCTGGCGGGAAAGTAAAACCTACTTGTTTCGCTCTCATGGCATAAAGATTGAGCAAATCCACCGCTAATTTTTTAATAGCTTTGCGGACTCTTGCCTTAGTTTTTTCCCAAGTTGGGGCGCTAAGTTTATTGAGTTCGGGAGTGCGAGCGCCAACTGTCCGAAATCGAGATAGTGCACCTAATTGATCGGCTGCTATTCTCAGCGTACCGTCGCCATATTGAATCACCAAATATTCGCGAGTTTCCTGATTAATTGTCAGGCTTTCCAATCTCAAAAACCTGCCAATCCCGTGCTGGCGATGAACGACATAATCATTCGCACTCAGTTTATTGGGGTCAACTTGTTTAGAGGCCGCACGCCGACGTTTACGGATATAGCTAAAAGTAGCTAGGGAGTGTTGACCGTAAAATTCGCGATCGGTGACAACAGCTAATCGGAAAGTGGGGAGAATAAAGCCTTCTAATTCGGCAACTCCGCTGTATTTTAAGGCGATTGGCAAGTGTTGGGCTTGCAGTTTATCAATGGCTAAATAGTCGCGGGGATTGGGAATAAATTGAGATGGACAGTCATGTTCTGATAGCAGAGAAACGGAACGGCTAGGTTGAGCAGAAACCAGAAAAATAGAAAAGCCGCGATCGCGTTCTTGTCTGACCATTTCTGCCAGTTTCGCGTATTGGTGCGGCATCACCGGTACGGGACGACTGGCTAAATTAATAGAGCTTTGAGATTGCTTCGTTGCACTCGCAACGCTGGGCGCTTTTGACTTTTGAGTTGAAGCATCTTCTGCTAATTCTGTGAGGGAAATGCGATCGAATTGTTCCACATCTGCCAAAGAATCAGCAAAAGAGCGGTGAATTTTGGGTAATTCCAAATTTTCATTCTCAATTCTCCAATGTTCTTGGGCTACTTCAAACCAGCGATCGCTATGAGCTTGACATTGACCTGGTTCGTCAATAGCTACTAAAGTATTCTCAGGCAAATAATCCAACAAACAAGCTGGCTGTTCAAAAGCTTTACCCAACAACCGACGGGGTACTTTTTCCCCTTCCCCTTCCCCTTCCCCTTCCCCCTCGCCACTAGCTTGAAGAGCAGCAGCAATAATTGGGCTAAAATCCGTAGGAGTCAAAACCAACTGATTAATTTTGTCAAGCGATCGCTGGGTAGATGGGTCAAATTCCCGCATTTGCTCTAACTCATCCCCAAACCACTCCAACCGCACTGGCAACTCCGCCGCCACTGGATAGACATCCACGATATCGCCGCGCCTGCTCCACTGTCCCTCCATTTCCACCAGAGAAACGCGATCGTATCCCATTTGAGCAAGTTTCAGGTCAACTGCCTTAGAATCCCAACTCATACCCCGCTTCAGGGTCAAACAAAAGGGTTTAAAAGCCGATACAGGGGGTAAATGAGGTTGCAGTGCCCTTTCTGTAGCAACAATGGCGATCGAAGGGGAAGAGCGGGAGAGAGGGGGCGGGGGAGATGGGGAGATAGAAGACGGAACTCTCTCCTGTGCCCCTCCGTCCCCCATTTCCCCCTCTCCCAATTCCCCATTCAGCAAATCGGCTAAAACCTGCATTTGCCCCCAAGTCATCTCACTTTGCTCGGAGTAAGATACCTCGTAAGGGGATGCCTCAGAAGTTGGATAACAGTGAACCGCTTGCCAACCCATCGCTTCCAGTTGAGAGGCCCAGCGGCCTGCTTCCTCTAAAGTTGCCGCTACTACAAGTAAATTTCGCCCTTCTTGCTGTGCTAAAGCTGAAACTGTCAAACCTTTGGGCAAACGGGCGACACCGGAAAGCTGCAAGCACCGGTGCCGTTTCAGTTGGGTGAGGAGTTCTGCTGCTAGTTGCGATCGCCCAATGGTACGAATAATCGAAGAGAAAGCCATGTTTTATGGAAGTGCTTATACTCCTTCGGACAAAAAAGCCGGAGGATATTTACGTAACTTCTTCACTGTACAGAATTTACCATCAAATTAATGACCCGCAGGCACACCAATCCTGCGGGTCATTATTTGTGGGAGGCGATCGCACATTTAGCTTTGCACGATCGCACACAGCTCTTTAAACAGTTCCCGGACACAACGCGCAATCACTCGCTGACGGGCCAACTTAACAGGAGTCCCCCCCTTCTTCCGTCGTCGCAAGTTTTCAGACGGTGACATCCGCTCCTCTCCATACTGAAACACCAGCGGCGGATTATTTTTTGTAGTCTCAATCCGGGTAAACAACCACTGCCACAGAGCTTTACGGCATAACGCACTGCCTGACTGCTTACCCTTCTTTTTCTGCCCAGAATCCTCTCTCACCACCCTCATACCGAGAGCTCGCATGAACCGCCGTTCGGAGAGCTTAAGTTTGGATTGAGCCCCGGTCAGGCGGTTTTTCCTGATTTTGACTTCAGGTTTACCATCCTTGAGAAAGTCACAGATTGGGTAAATTGCTCCCAGCAAGTAACCCTGTAACTGGAACCCTAAACCGAATTTAGTAAAAATTTCCCGATAAGGACAAAGAGTCTACGAATCTCCCAAAAGCCGAAGCTTACTTCACTGATTAAGACCCATTTATTTTGTCCAGTTGATTGTGCAGGCTGGCGCTTACGAAGAGGCGATAGCAATTAAGCTAATTTCCATCCTATGACTTGTTGTGGCTTAGTTTCAGGGGGAGTTTCGTCTAAAATTTCAGTAATTTGTGTGGAGGTAATTGGTTGATTAGGTGGTGTTTCGTCTAAAACTTTTTGCCATTTTTCAGCTAGAGTTGAGTTACCGTATTCATTAACAGTGTTGAACTTTACTAGCGGTAATGCTTGAGCGACACAGTTAGGAAGTTGCTCGAATCCAGCGGCGGCCAAGTTAAGGCAGACTTGAGCAGCAGAGATGATTTTGGTGCAATAGTTAGCACTTTTCCTGAGTGCTTTTAAGCAATAGTCTTTGAAAGATTTGAAGCCCTGTGTTTTATACAGTTTGTGATATCGCATCCGGTCTAAGAAGTAGCCGATACGGATGTAACTGAGAAATCCTGATTGAATTTCTGTGTCTACGTTTTCGTAGGCGACATAGGGCCATTCCCACTCAGTTTCTACTAACGCTAAATCTTCTAGGATTTTCCGTAAAGGGTTTGATTCGTTTACTGAGTTGGGGTCGATGTAAAGTGCAGGATTCATTTTGAATTAGGGGAGGAAGCGATCGCCTCTAGCTCGACGATCGCACATCAACTGATTGGGAGAAAAAATTCAATGTCTATCGGAAACGTGGCGGTGGGTCACGCGCCACAGCTTCAGAGATGTTCAAGCTCAGTTGACCGGGGCTAGGTTGGGCAAAGTACCAACTGTCGATAAATTCTTGTGCGATCGTAATTTGCCCGTCTGGGCCATCAAGGTCTAATTCACACTCGCAGTGATAGGTGCGATTGCTTTTAGGAGGTGTGGCGTAAATTTGGTAGCCTTCATCAATTAGCAGTTCCCATGACCGATATTTGGCTTTGAAATAACCAGGTTCTACTAGAACCCACCATTCTTCCCCATCATCATCGTCATCTTCTTCGCACTTGAAAACTTCTGGCAGGATGGGCCTTTCCCACCATTCAGGTATATTCAGTTCGCTAAAGTCTCGCGGGATTGGGGGGAGTTCTAAGTCCGCTTGCGCGGCGATCGCATTCTCCACACCCTCAACTTCCAGCGGTGGAACTTCCCCCGGCGCGATCGCATCCTCCAACTCCTTAACTTCCAGCGGTGGAATTTCCATCACTTCTGATTCAGTGTCCTCACCTTCTGATTCTGAACAGTCTGAACAGTTGCAATAATCGTCACAGTCAATGCAGGGATCGTTCTCACAGCATTCAGTGCTGATGCCTTTGGCGGGCGTAGCCATTGCATCCAATTCTTCTTCGTGCTCAATCTTTGGTTCCTCAGTGGGAGTATGTCCCCATCCCTCATGACCGCAGTTGCGACAGTAAAAATAATGTTCTTTGGGGTCGTGGTAGTGGAAGCGCCGGATGTCCTGACTTCTACATTGAGAGCAATTTTCAGAATGTTCTGCCAGTTCTTTAGTTTGTGCCTGCGCCGGGGAAACTGGGGGAGTAGGGAGGGGCGTTGGGGAAACTGGGGGAAGTTCCATTGCTTCGGTCTGGGAAGCAGCAAGTTTTTTCTCCAGCATTTTGATCAGTTCGTTAGTTTCTTTTTCTATTGCTGCTGCTTTTGCTGCTGCTTTTGCTGCTGCTTCTGCTGCTCTGGCTTCGGCCCATCCTCTGTGAGTGTTTTCGCTCCCAGTTATTTCTTTTGCTAGTTCCTTAGATATTTGTGTTTCTGTTACTAAAACTAAGTTTTTGGGTAAGAAACTGCGGGCGCGATCGCCACTGATTCCCACTCGACCGCTGGGATAAAACTGGGTGATGTGACCGATCGCTTGCTCTGGATAATGCTTGTGCGCTACCAAGTCGCCGATAGAAAACTGATTTTCAACCATAAAAGTCTCCTGCAAAGTTCCAGCGAACTCTACGTATCCGTGAATTTACCTATGAGACACTACAGCCAAGGCAACTTTACGAACTCTGCATACCCCTATGGCCGGCTCGTCGGTTGCCCATTGTTGTATCTACTGATATCAGCATACTCATAATCATTCGGTGTGTCAATGAGTATGCTGATATTTCTGCTACTATATGGTTAGAAAGAAACAAGCTCAAGACGCTAAGCAGATGCCAGCACTGCAAATACTGAGGGAAGCCGCTGGTTTAACCCAAGCGGCATTAGCAAAACGAATTCCAGATAAAACTAGGACAAAGACTTTAAACCAGTCTGTAATCAGCAATTGGGAAACAGGTAAAGATGAGCCAGAGCTAACAATTGCTCAGGTTAAAGCACTGTGTCAGGCGCTTGGCAAAAACTTGAATGAACTACCTGATGATTTCGGCCCGCCCAAGCGAACTGGCAACTCACCACCGGGGGAATAAATCTCTACCCGTCCACTGGACACTGGAGCCAAGTCCAGTGGAAACCAAACCGATACTACAAAATGCAGCTTCCTGGCGTTGTGCAGCGGGAAGCTGC
>NZ_JARFTR010000062.1 GCF_029167235.1 Kamptonema sp. UHCC 0994
GGACGTTCTGAGTTCCACCAAACTCGCTGATTCTATTCCCTTCTTCCCCTTCTTCCCCTTCTTTCCCTTCTTTCCCTAGCCCCTAGCCCCTAGCCCCTAGCCCCTAACCGCCTTGGCGGTTGCTATATCAGGGGAGAAAAAATATAGGACTTACGCATGGAGTCCCAGAAACCGGGCTTCCGCTGTGGTTGGGTGCGTAAGTCCTGTTTCTGTCAATTTTCCACTTTCCACCAACAAACCAAACAAAATCCCCCGCCGAAAGGCAGGGGATTTGTTCAATTACCTACAGAACCAGAGTTCAGAATTACCCGAATTTCCCGGCCGTCGAGGCAATTACAAAGGCCGCGTAAGTGAAGACAAAGCCAACTGCAAAGTGAGCTAAACCAACTACGCGAGCTTGCACAATTGACAGAGCCACTGGCTTGTCCTTCCAGCGAACCAAGTTCGCCAAAGGAGTACGCTCGTGAGCCCAAACAATCGTCTCAATCAACTCTTGCCAGTAACCACGCCAAGAGATCAAGAACATGAAACCAGTTGCCCAAACCAAGTGTCCGAATAAGAACATCCAGGCCCAAACAGACAAGTTATTAGTTCCAAACGGGTTGTAACCGTTGATCAACTGAGAGGAATACAGCCAGAGGTAATCGCGGAACCAACCCATCAGGTAGGTAGAAGACTCATTAAACTGAGCCACATTACCTTGCCAGATGCCTAAGTGCTTCCAGTGGAAGTAGAAAGTCACCCACGCGATCGTATTCAGCATCCAGAACGCCGCTAGATAGAAGGAATCCCATCCAGAGATGTCGCAAGTACCGCCACGACCAGGGCCGTCGCAAGGGAAAGCATAGCCGAAATCTTTCTTATCCGGCATCAGCTTAGAACCGCGAGCGTCCAGAGCGCCCTTGACCAAGATCAAGGTAGTAGTGTGCAAGCCAAGTGCGATCGCATGGTGAACCAAGAAATCGCCAGGGCCAATTGCCAAGAACAGAGAGTTGGTACCGCTATTGACTGCATCTAGCCAGCCTGGTAGCCAGACATTAGCGTAGTTAGGCCATGCGGTGGAAGCGATGCTATCTGGATTAGACAACAGCACGTCCATACCATACAGAGCTTTACCGTTAACAGATTGGACGAACTGAGCAAACACTGGCTCAATCAAAATCTGCTTCTCAGGAGTGCCAAAAGCAACAACTACGTCGTTGTGAACGTACAGACCGAGAGTGTGGAAGCCCAAGAACAGCGAGACCCAGCTCAAGTGAGAGATAATCGCTTCTTTGTGCTGCAACACGCGGTAAAGCACGTTGCCCTTGTTTTGTTCGGGATCGTAGTCCCGCACCATGAAGATCGCACCGTGAGCAAAAGCGCCCAGCATGATGAATCCAGCAATGTACTGGTGGTGCGTGTACAGCGCCGCCTGAGTCGTGTAATCCCTAGCTATGAAAGCGTAAGGAGGCAGCGAGTACATATGCTGCGCCACGAGGGAAGTAATTACCCCTAGAGCAGCCAAGTGCCAGCCTAACTGGAAGTGCAGAGAGTTGTTGTAGGTCTCATAAATGCCTTGGTGAGGCATATTGAAAGGGCCTTCAACTTTCTTACCAAAGAAATCTTTGGAATCGCACATTTCTTTGATGCTGTGACCAATACCGAAGTTCGTCCGGTACATATGACCAGCAACAATGAACAGAACTGCGATCGCTAAGTGGTGGTGAGCAATGTCAGTCAACCACAACGATTCAGTCTGAGGGTGGAAGCCACCCAAGAAAGTCAGAATTGCAGTTCCAGAACCTTGGGCAGTACCGAAGACATGACCCGCCGTATCAGGGTTCTGGGCGTAAACGCCCCAGTTACCCGTAAAGAACGGAGCCAAGCCAGCGGGGTGAGGCAACGTAGACAGGAAGTTATCCCAGCCAACGTGCTGACCGCGAGATTCAGGAATAGCGACGTGAACCAAGTGACCCGTCCAGGCCAAAGAGCTGACACCGAACAAACCAGCCAAGTGGTGGTTGAGGCGAGATTCAGCATTCTTGAACCAAGACAAGCTGGGGCGGAACTTGGGTTGAAGGTGCAGCCAACCTGCGAACAACAACACAGCAGACAGCACCAGCAGGAAGATAGCTCCTTGATACAAGTCAGCGTTCGTCCGCATCCCTTGGGTGTACCACCAGTGGTAAACGCCAGAGTAAGCAATATTCACCGGGTTAGAAGCACCGGCTTGAGTGAAAGCATCTACTGCCGGAGCACCGAATTGTGGGTCCCAAATCGCGTGAGCGATCGGGCGGACATTGAGAGGGTCTTTAATCCACTGTTCAAAGTTACCTTGCCACGCTACGTGGAACAGGTTGCCGGAAGTCCAGAGGAAAATGATCGCTAGGTGGCCGAAGTGGGAGGCAAAAATCTTTTGGTAAAGATTTTCCTCTGTCATGCCGTCATGGCTTTCAAAGTCGTGGGCTGTCGCAATCCCGTACCAGATCCGACGAGTCGTTGGATCTTGAGCAAGGTCTTGGCTAAATTTTGGAAATTTTGTTGCCATAAGCCTTGATTAATGCTGAATCCTGAAGGTTGAATGGATTCGGGTGCGGATTTTGGATTCTAGATTTTGCGAATTATCCAAAATCCAGAATCCAAAATCTAGGGGGTAGTTTAGCCTACCGAAATAATTCGAGCTAGGAAGAACGCCCACGTAGTGACAATTCCTCCCAAGAGGTAGTGAGCTACCCCCACAGCGCGACCCTGAGTGATGCTCAGAGCGCGGGGCTGAATCGCCGGAGCTACCTTTAGCTTATTATGAGCCCAAACAATCGACTCAATCAGTTCTTGCCAGTAGCCGCGACCGCTGAACAGGAACATCAGACTAAAGGCGAAGACGAAGTGACCGCCCAAGAACAGCAAGCCATAAGCAGACAGCGCTGAACCGTAGGACTGAATCACCTGAGCTGCTTGTGCCCAGAGGAAATCACGCAGCCAGCCATTGATCGTGATCGCACTTTGTGCGAAGTTGCCGGCGGTGATATGAGAGATTGTACCGTCTGGATCGACAGTTCCCCAAACATCCGACTGCATCTTCCAGCTAAAGTGGAAAATCACAATTGACAAGCTGTTGTACATCCAGAACAGACCCAGGAAGACGTGATCCCAGCCAGATACCTGACAGGTGCCGCCACGACCAGGGCCATCGCAAGGGAACCGGAAGCCTAAACTGGCTTTGTCGGGAACCAAGCGAGAGCTACGAGCGAACAATACGCCCTTGAGCAGGATCAGAACAGTAACGTGGATGGTGAAAGCATGGATGTGGTGGATCATAAAGTCCGCCGTACCCAGCGCGATCGGCATCATCGCTACCTTGCCGCCCACTGCTACCACCCCACCACCGAAAGCGTGACTAACGATTTCTTGGGCATTAGGGGCAGTATTGCCAGGAGCCAAAGCGTGAATACGTTGTATCCACTGAGCAAATACTGGCTGCAATTGAATCCCAGTATCCGAGAACATATCTTGAGGACGACCGAAAGCCCGCATTGTATCGTTATGCACGTACAGACCGAAGCTGTGGAAACCCAAGAAGATACAAACCCAGTTCAGGTGGGAAATGATCGCATCGCGGTGACGGATCACGCGATCCAACAAGTTATTAACGTGCTGGGCCGGATCGTAGTCACGCACCATGAAGATTGCCGCGTGAGCCGCAGCTCCAACAATCAGGAATCCGCCAATCCACATATGGTGGGTGAACAAAGATAGCTGAGTTGGGTAATCAGTCGCAATGTACGGATACGGAGGCATCGAGTACATATGCTGGGCGACGAGGATGCTCAAAGAGCCCATCCAAGCCAAGTTCCACGACAGTTGGCAGTGCCAAGACTGGGTGAAGATTTCGTACATCCCTTTGTGGCCTTCGCCAGTAAAGGGGCCTTTGTGAGCTTCTAGAACTTCTTTAAAGCTGTGGCCGATGCCCCAGTTAGTCCGGTAGAAGTGACCTGCGATGATGAACAACACTGCCAGAGCTAGGTGGTGGTGAGCTGTATCGCTCAGCCACAGACCGCCAGTGGTGGGGTTCAAACCGCCTTTAAAAGTCAGGAAGTCACTGTAGGCTCCCCAGTTCAGCGTGAAGAAGGGAGTCAGACCCTTGGCAAAGCTGGGGTAAAGATCGGCCATCAAGCTGGAGTTCAGAATCCACTCATGAGGCAGTGGAATGTCTGCAACTGTAGCTATCGTCTTGCCGCCGATGGTCAACGGTTGACCAGCGTCGATCGCATCCATGCAAGCATTGATTGGCAAGGAAACGTGGATCTGCTGACCCGCATAACCCAAGCAACCGCAACCGAGCAAGCCTGCTAAGTGGTGGTTCATCATCGACTCCACATTCTGGAACCATTCCAGTTTGGGAGCGCTAACGTGATAGTGGAACCAACCCGCGAACAGCATCAATGCTGCCATGACTAAAGCGCCGATGGCTGTGCAGTATAGCTGGTAAGAGTTTGTAATACCGTTAGCCCGCCACAGTTGAAACAGACCAGAGGTGATCTGAATCCCGTGGAAGCCGCCGCCTACATCGCCATTTAAAATTTCTTGACCAAAAATTGGCCAAACCACTTGAGCGCTAGGCTTGATGCCTGTAGGGTTCGTTAACCAAGCTTCGTAATTGGAAAACTTTGCGCCATGAAAGTACGCTCCGCTTAACCAGACGAAGATCACGGCTAAGTGGCCGAAGTGAGCGCTAAAAATTTTGCGTGAAACGTCTTCTAAGTCGCTGGTATGACTGTCAAAGTCGTGAGCGTTAGCGTGCAGGTTCCAAATCCAGGTGGTGGTTTTGGGCCCCTTGGCTAGGGTGCGGTCGAAATGTCCCGGCTTAGACCACTTCTCGAAGGAAGTAGGCACTGGGTTTTTATCGACTGTCACTTTTACCTTTGCCTCTCGCTCTGGAGGACTAATTGTCATGCAGACTCTCCTCTCAATAAGACAAGGAACGAGAATTGATACTCCTCTCTCTGCTAGTGGCAGTTCAACCGCTTCGTTCGAGGGAGTTGATTATGAATTATAGACTCCCACATCTCATGCACTGCGTGTGTTAACAATTATTAAAAAAGCCTAAACAGCACATTTATCAAAGATTTCAGTTCCACAGTAATTAGAAAAAGTCAAGGGGTAATGCCATTAAATTTACAAAACTAAAAGATTAGAGAACTGAGACAACCGCAGTGAAGACTAGGGATAGAGTGGCAAGTTATCAATATTATGATATGAAAAATTATTTAACTCAACATTTAACTCTTCACTAATTCAGAACTATCTTTACCCCTTCCCCTTTTCAGCTATAGTTCCCTTATGCACAGGTTCTAGGAGAATGGCGGCGTGTTTGGCATCAATTGTTGGTGGATAGCTACGCGAAGGCTGCTGACATCTTTGACGGCAGTGGTTTTAGTATTGAGTCTGGCTGGTTGCGGCGATCGCATTTCAGAATTGCCCAAATCCAGTCCGAATAAAAGTTGGGCCGCGATCTCGGCCCTAAAAATTTCAGAGGTTTCTCCCCCAGAAGCCTTGCAACAACTGCGTCAGACCCTCGAAATTTACCAGCCTCAAGTCAAAATATTGAGTCCAAGGCAAGATGAATTTCTGAAGGATAATACTGTTACAGTCAGATTCCAAGTTCAAGACTTGCCTATTTTCAAAGATGCTGACCTGGGTTTGGGCCCTCACCTGGAAGTATTTCTGGACAACCAACCTTACAAAGAGATTTACGACATCGCCCAACCTTTAGTTCTCTCCGATTTAGAACCTGGAACTCACACTCTACGCGCCTTTGCCGCCCGTCCTTGGGGCGAAAGCTTTAAAAATGAAGGCGCTTATGCTCAAACTACTTTTCATCTGTTCACTAAAACCCAAGACAATAACCCAGATCCAACTTTACCGCTGTTAACTTACAGCCAACCTCAAGGCAGCTATGGGGCCGAGCCGATCGTGTTAGATTTCTACCTGACTAATGCTCCTCTGCATTTAGTAGCCCAAGAAAATCCTCAAGATGAAATAGTTGACTGGAAGATTCGGGTAACAGTCAATGGCGAAAGTTTTGTCACAGACGAGTGGCAGCCTATTTATCTTAAAGGCTTTACACCGGGCAAAAATTGGGTGCAAGTGGAATTTCTAGACGAACAGGGAAACCCTGTCAAAAACGCCTTTAATAATACAGTTAGGGTGATTACCTACAAACCTTCGGGTCAAGATACCCTTGCTAAGTTAGTGCGAGGCGAACTAACAGCCGCTGATGTTGGTAGGATCGTCGATCCAAATTATGCAGTTAAAATACCGAAACCAATGCCAAAACCTGTTGTTGTTCCCACACCGGAACCTGTTGTTCCCACACCGGAACCTGTTATTCCCACGCCAGAACCTGTTGTTCCCACGCCAGAACCTGTTATTCCCACGCCAGAACCTGTTGTTCCCACGCCGGAACCTTCGCCGGAACCTGTTATTACTCCAATACCAACGCTGCCAGAGATAATAGATAAAGCACCGATACCAGAAGTGCGATCGCCTGGAGTCTCTGAGGAATCTGCCAAACTTGTACCGGAACCGCAGGAACTAAGCCCAAAAACTGCTAGTGAAACTCCGGGGGATTCACCGGATTCACCTGTTGTACCAAAAGCGATCGCACCACCTGCTAAAACCTTAATAGTGCCTGAACAAACTACTTCGGGGTTGGTTGCAGTAGCCAAAATACCTGGATTTACCTAGTATTGAATTAACGAATTGTGGGTATTGGGTGAAGATCGGTGAGTTGTTTTAGCGGAATTAAGTTATAATAAACTTGCGCTTGGTCAATGCGAGTTATTAAGGCTCAAGTAACTTGA
>NZ_JARFTR010000028.1 GCF_029167235.1 Kamptonema sp. UHCC 0994
CGCCCAGAGGGCGGCGTTACGTTAGAACTGAAACCACTATATTATTCCAATTTTGATTGCAACTGCGACAACATTAAACCAAAGCGATTATTTTTATCAGTCCAAACTTGCAGCGGGACTAAACATCGACTGGATAATTCTTCCTGAATTATCTTGAGGTCAAACTTCCGTGAAATTTCACTTCTGATAGTTTCCCCCTTCTCAAATTCAACGGTTAAATTTAGACCCCGCAATTCGATGGTTTGCGATCGCTTACTCTGCAAGTGCATCTCAATTTGATGAAATTCTTCATTATAAAAAGCCCAATGCTGAAACTGCGTCAAATCAAAATTGCCTTCAAACAGACGGTTAAGATGTTGTAGCATATTCAAGTTAAACGCCGCTGTTACCCCTTGACTATCATTATATGCCGGCTCTAAAATATCTTTAGATTTGTGGAGGTCAACGCCTAACAAAAAATACTCTCCCACCCGCATTGCACTAACAATTTGAGAAAAGAAAATATTGCATTCTTCAGGATTTAGATTACCTAGGGTACTGCCTAAAAAACAAATCATTCGAGTTGGCAAAGGTGATGGCGTTAGCTTCGCTAAAGCTAAATCGTAAGTGCTGACAATTCCATGAACCTCAAGGGAAGGATAATCCGTCAAAAGTTGATAAGCACTGCTTTCTAAAATAGTTTCACTAATGTCTATTGGTAAATAGCGCAATGGGTATTCTAATTTGGAATAAGCATCGAGCAAAATCCGGGTTTTAGTGGAACTACCGCTGCCTAATTCTACAATTTCAGCAGGGCCAGTTAAAAGTGCAATCGCGCTAGCATATTCTTGTAAAATATCTGTTTCAGTCCTCGTTAAGTAATACTCCGGCAATTCGCAAATCAACTCGAATAGTTTCGATCCGCGATCGTCGTAAAAATAGCGAGGAGGCAGAGATTTAGGTTGCTGAATCAAGCCATTAATTACATCACTCCCAGCTATTTCTGAGGGTATGGATGGCGTAACCAATTGCTCTAAATACAGCCGATTATCGGAACTATTAGCTAATCTTTTGGTCTCGGAAAGTCTTGAAGATGAAGATTTCATAATATCTATTGCAAAAATGCTAAGTTTGTGATTTTCAACTGCCGATCGAAGCAGATGAATGCAAATATTATTATAAACATCTGCGTTCATCTGTGCATCTACAATTAAAACTATTTAGCGCAGCGAAAACCTGCTATAATCTGTCGCACTCCGGGATGATACCAGTTGCGAAAACTAGAACGCAAAGCCCAGGGGCGAGTTGCCCAACTACCTCCTTTTAAAACGCGGTGTTCCCCATCAAAATAAGTTTGAGAATACCCCTGATAAGGGTAGCTTTCAAATCCCTCATAAGCATGAAACCATGAGGCTGTCCACTCCCAAACATTGCCTAACATATCCCAACAGCCATAAGCATTTTTCCCCTCCGGATAGGTATCTACAGGTGTGGTTTTTCCTACACTATTATCATGGTTACAATGATAGATTTTTAGTTCTTCTTCTCCCCAAGGGTAGATGTTTTTAGTATGTGTTTCTGAACTCCAACTGGCGGCTTTTTCCCATTCGGCTTCTGTGGGTAGCCGCTTACCAATAAATTGACAATAAGCTTCTGCTTCATACCAGCTAACACCGGAAACTGGATGATTGTCAAAAATTGGGTTGTTTGACCAATAAAGGGGCTGGTTTACGGGGTTATTTTGCAGCCATTTCCAGCCAGCTTTTGACCAATATTGGGGATTTTGATAGCCGCCTATATCTATAAATTTTCGGTATTGATTGCAGGTGACAGGGTAGGTATCGATGCAGTAGGTTTCTAAGTAATGCGGGTGGCGCGATCTCTCATTATCTAAAGCATCAATGCCATCATTTCCCATCTCAAATTTGCCTCTAGAAATTTCAATCATGGATGAATCAGAAGAGTGTAAATTATTGGCGGTTGGTAATATATTAATACCTGCTTCTTTTTCACCTATTGTTTTTTCTTTTCGTTGCATCTGCAAGATAAAAGCAATTATTTCGCAATGCTGACTTTCATGCTGAATTATAAATTGCCATAGGCGTTCTTGCTCTTCTATTGGCGCTTTTATTAAGTAATCAAGTACATTTTTTCTAACGGTTTCTAAGTAACAGCATACCTCTGCAAATGTTGGCAAATAAACTCGTTCTTTTTTAGGCAAACTATCAGCAGCAAACAGTTGACGATACTTGGGAAATACAGGTGATATCCCTGCACAACGCTGCAATAACCACATTTCTTCGGTATAAGCAATGTGGCCGAGATGCCAGCCGGCGGGACTGAACTCTGGATGGGCTTGGCGGCAAAAAGTATCCCAATCTATGCCATCAAATAATTTTAAAGTACCGATGCGACATCGATGCAAGGCAAGTGCGATCGCTTCTCTACGAAATTCTACAGATGTTGATATCAAAGTCTTTTCCTACACTAATAATACTTTGTGCTGGACAGGAGTGCCAATTTCCAGTAAATAAAGGTTCAGAAGCAATGATGACAGCTTCGGGGAAAGTTGGATCTTCTCGTAGCCAATAGAGGGAGGGAGGCGTATTTCCAATGGCAAAGCGAGAAGCTACTAGCTGGTAGCCATCACTGATAATGATATTAGCCGAAAATTCTACTCCTTGTTTGCTTAAGGGAAATGTGGGTGAATTTGCCATTTCTGCTAAAATATTTAATGTCTTGTACAGAGCATCTTCTATGCTTAAACTTTCGTTTTCTCTCAATTCGTTAAATAAGGCAAATATATGCTCTGAATCTGTTGTGCCGTGAATAGATTGGTAGACTCGATCGCTAAGTAGGTTACGAATTGGTCTGTAAAGTGTTTGCCGAAAGTGTTTAATTGCGCCATTATGGACGAATAGGAGGCGATCGCGCACAAACGGCTGGCAGTTACTCAAATCTAAGGCTTGACCCGCAGTGGCGCTGCGGACGTAAGCTAGTATGGAGTTTGATTCAACGTAACGACTAAGGCTGGAAATATTGACTTCATTCCAGATTGGGACTGTACTCTTGTAAGTAAATGGATCGGTTTCCCGCTGTGGGTGATGCCAACCTACGCCAAAACCGTCGGCGTTGAGTAAACCTGATGTCATCTCACGGGGTTGATAACTTTGAATAATCAGTGAATGCTCCGGTTTACACAGGATGCGATCGAGTAAAATAGATTGGCCGAGGTAGCCGAGTAAGCGGCACATGATCAAATTTTGGTTAGGAATACAAATCACATTTTAAACTATAGCGTTTCTCAATCTTAATGGCTAATCGCTAATGGCTAATCGCTAATGGCTAGTCGCTAATGGCTAATCGCTACTTCAGGGTAATACCGAATCAATTAAAGCTGTGATAAAATGGAAGGTTAAAGGATGTCTGAACTCAGACAAAATATAATTACTAGAGATTGGGTAATTATCGCAACGGAAAGGGCAAGAAGACCAGACCAATTTGCACTACCAATAAGAAACTTAAAACCCTTGTCCGCACATCAAAATGATTGCCCATTTTGTGTAGGAAATGAGGAAGATGGAATCTTTGAAGCCTTCCGCTTGTCAGATAAAAACGGGTGGAGAGTGCGGGCAATTGTGAATAAGTTTCCCGCTTTGTCTCCTACCCAAGCACGAGTTAGGATATCAGAGGGAATTCACCGCACTATGTCGGGAATGGGATATCACGAAGTGATAGTCGAACATCCTCGCCACGACTTGACGACAGCTTTATTAGATGTTGAAGATATCGCGAATATTCTTTTAGTTTACCGACAACGATATTTACAAATTAGAAAAGATACCCGCATTGAGACAATTATCATCTTTAAAAATCACGGAGAAAGTGCAGGCACTTCTCTTGAACATCCCCACTCGCAAATAGCAGCTACACCAGTTGTCCCTTACCAATTTCGCACTCGTATTGACGAAGCAATTAGATATTTTGACGATACGGGAGAATGCCTCTTTTGTCAAACTTTACAAGATGAATTAACTGCGAAAGAAAGAATAATTGTTGAAAGCGAATATTTTGTTGCTTTTATTCCCTATGCTGCACTTTCGCCTTTTCACACTTGGATTTTCCCCCGTCGTCATTCCTCTTCCTTTGATGATATCACCGATCGGGAAATTGGCGACCTTGCCTCTACTATGAAAATTATACTTGCTAAGCTTTATCATGGATTAAATAATCCTGATTATAATTATACTATCCGCTCTGTACCAACAGGGGAACTGGGGACAAAATATTTTCATTGGTATATCGCTATTGTTCCCAGAGTTTCCAGGCAAGCCGGGTTTGAGTTAGGCAGTGGAATGTATATCAATACTGCATTACCAGAAGAGAGCGCAAGTTTCCTGCGCTCGGTAGAAATACCCTTTAATTAGGAATTATATCCTTATCAGCTATCGCTGAAGGAAGAAGGAAGAAGGAAGAAGGGAACCTGGTTTAGACCTAGATATCTAGTTGAAAATCAGGGATTTTTATAAGGAACCTGGTTTCTCTGCGTAAGTCCTGTTTAAAATGAATTGTTAACCGCAGAAAGGGCTAGTGAAAAAGCTATAGAACACATAATACAGCCAATAATACTGTCAAGAATTCGCCAGGTAAATGGACGTTGGAAAAATGGCGCTAGCCAAGCAGCACCGTATGCAAGCGAGAAAAACCAGGTAAGAGAGGCAAGACTTGCGCCAACTGCAAAAAAAATCCGTTGATTCGCCGTGTATCGAGTCACAAAACTACCCACAAGTACCACAGTGTCAAGATAAACGTGGGGATTTAAGAGGCTGAGTGCCAGAGTTGTCAGAATATTACTACGAAGACTTGTTGACTGGATATCCAGTTCATTTATATCTATTGCTCCTGGAGTCCAAGCTGATTTAAATGAATGTAAGCCATAAAATAAAAGAAATACCACAGCAGCCCATAAAGCTATCTTAGATAGCCCTGGAATCTTCAAACTTAGCGTCCCAAACCCTATAGTACCGATAGCAATTAGAGTAGCGTCACATAGAAAACAGATACTTGCAGTTGCAAACAGATGTTGGCGCTTGAGGCCTTGACGCAAAACGTAGGCGTTTTGGGCACCAATGGCGACAATTAGTCCAGCAAACAAGGTAAATCCTTTAAGTAATACAATTAGCGAAGACTCAAGCACTTTATATAATCTCCTTTAAGTAGTCAGACATAAATAAACGCTATAAAATTCACAGGTAGGCGCGATCCCTACGTTTAATTATGTCCGACTACTTAGCACAAGTCCTGAAATTATTAGCAATTTTCAGTTGCATGAGAACAGGCTAATGGCTAATGGCTAATTGCTAATGGCTAATGGCTAATTGCTAATCCCTTCTTCCCCTAGCCCCTAGCCCCTAGCCCCTAGCCCCTAGCTATTGCTTTTCGTTTTCAGAAAACTATTTAACTCAGCAAAAGTACCGCCATAAGTAATTGTAGGATGTTCGTAACCTTTCAAATCAACGGCATACTGCTTGAAAACGTTGCTTCCCCCCAACTCAGAAAGGTATTTGTAAGTTGTCTCTCCTAGAGCAATATCCTTACCAATTTGCTTCGTGCAAGATTCTAGGCGAAAAGCTGCATTTACAGTATCTCCGAGAGCTGTATAATCTGAGCGATCGCTACTACCAGCATTTCCCACCATCGCATAACCCGTGTTAATTCCAGCTCCCACTCGTAAGGGAAAGGGTAAGGGATAACGACTGCTAAGTTCATCTGTTGCCTTATGAAGTTGACTTAGAGCTTGACAAATTCGCAGCATTTCATCCTGACTAACGCCGTTAGCCTTGTGAAACCAGACAGCCATAATGGCATCGCCAATGTATTTATCTACCCAACTACCGTGCTCGCGGATAATTTGTCCCGCTTGGCGGAACCAACTACCGATCACTTCTGAGAGAATCGTTTCATCCAGTTGCCTAGTCAAAACCGTAAAGTCTCGGATATCCATTACCATCACCGAGATTAGACTGCGAACCGTCAAAGTCGCAGTAAAATCTTCAGAATCAGCCTCAATTAATGGGCCAGCAAGGCGATTAGTAGGAGGACAGTTAAACTCAAGTTCAGTTTGACCAAAGACTAAGCGATCGCTATTCTTCAAAGTTACAGGAATACTCACCCGCCGCCCGTTGACAAAGGAGCCATTACGACTACCCAGATCGATCAGGTAAAACTCTCCTGTTTCCATCCGTTGTAACATCGCGTGGCTGCGGGAAATCCACCGATCGCTTAACACGAAATTATTATCATCGCTCCGCCCAATAGTCCAGCAATTGCTACCAACCAGAGGCAGATAGCGATTGCCTGCATCAGTGCGAAGTACCAAATGAGGAGTGGGTTGTAACGTCACCACAGGCTCTAAAAAATGCCTCAATAGCTGTTCAGATGCGCTAATTTACACCATATAATTTCCGCGACTCTCGCATCGGGTTGATGAACCCCCCTCTAATTTTAGCTGGCTAACCTGCTCGGAGATAACTCATAGCAGTTGTTTACACGATTCTAGAGGATATCTCTAGATTCTGGGTGTCAGCCGATTGTATATTTTAGATTAACCGCTTATAAAAACCTATGCAAATCTACTATCGCTAATAGAGGAGCAAAAGCCTAAGTCTACGGTGTAACTTAACCAAAGGTAAGTAATATTGCATTACTGCTTGCTTTTATAAGCTTGTCC
>NZ_JARFTR010000046.1 GCF_029167235.1 Kamptonema sp. UHCC 0994
TGGTTATTTTGTACAGTTCGGGATATTTAACTGCGCTTCTATCCCTAAAGTACCGTTGCCGACTTTCGTAAGTGCCGACATTAAACAGATTATTTGACCATCTCAACAGTTGCTCGACAATGGATTTGTCGCATCCTGTTAAATGCCAGATATCTTTTTGTACTGCATACATTAATTTCACCTCCTTTGATTTATTGTACTATACTTGGAAATATCTAACTGGGAGACTAAAGTCTCCCGACCCCTTTCATCCCTGGACTAAAGTCGCAGGGTTTTCAGGGTATTTTCTTATAAAATACCTAAGTAGTCACTCCCTCAGTACCAAAGCTGGAGGTTTCTCCCTTCAGCATATTCTCCAAAATTCTGAGCCTCACACACGCTATGATGCCCTCCGCTAAAATCCTTAACTCACTGACATTCAAAGGCTTAGCACTGCTATTGCCCCTAACCCTAGCAGGCGCGATCGCCTCTCCCACCTATCCCCAAGCCAACCCGCCTAGCAAAAATGGGCCCGGCCGCACCCTCACAGTGCGTTCTGACATCCAAGAAGCCGACTCCAAAACAGGCATCGTCACCGCACGCGGTAACGTCCAGATCAACTATCCCTCTCGGCAAATTCAGGCAACCGCCACTCAAGCTCAATATTTTAGCCGGGAACGTCGCATTGTCCTCCGGGGAGATGTTTATGTTTTGCAGGAAGGCAACAGTTTGCGTGGTGAAACCGTGACATACCTAATCGACGAAGGGCGCTTTATCGCCTTGCCAGAATCCCAAGGGCAAGTCGAATCTATCTACATAGTCTCCCCAGAACAGGACGCAGCAGCTCAAAGCACCACCAGCCCGGAAACTCCCCCGTACAATCCCAAACCAGCGTTCAAAACGCCAATGAGTCCTCCGACAGCCCCTCGGCAGTAGATGGGTCATTAAGAAATTTTTGCCTGTAAACATCTACTTGGGTATTTCCCAAATTTCGCCTTTTGTAGAAATTCGAGGCTTTAAATTATTGAACTTTAGACTTTTAGAGTGTCTGCTGTGGAGGCTGCTGCGCTAAAAAATGAAAATTGTGCTGGAGAATATTCACAAATCCTATGGAAAGCGCCCCGTTGTCAGTCGAGTTAACATTTCAGTAGCCCAAGGGGAAATAGTTGGATTGCTAGGCCCCAACGGCGCAGGCAAAACCACAACATTTTATATTGCCACAGGTTTAGAAAGGCCAAATCAAGGTATCGTTTGGCTCAACGATCTGGACATCACAGGGTTGCCAATGCATAAGCGGGCGCATTTGGGTATTGGCTATCTTGCCCAAGAAGCAAGTATTTTTCGCCACTTGAGCGTCCGGGACAATATACTTCTAGTGATGGAACAAACTAAAGTACCGCGCCGCGAGTGGCGGGAACGACTTGATTTCCTCCTGCGAGAGTTCCGCTTAGAAAGAGTGGCAAATAATTTAGGGGTGCAGGTTTCAGGGGGAGAGCGCAGGCGGACGGAATTGGCGAGAGCTTTGGCTGCTGGGCCTTCGGGGCCGAAATTTCTATTGTTAGACGAACCATTTGCGGGGGTCGATCCGATCGCCGTATCGGAAATTCAAACTATAGTAGCTAAATTGCGCGATCGCGACATCGGCATTTTAATCACCGACCATAACGTTCGAGAAACCCTAGAAATTACAGACAGAGCTTACATCATGCGGGACGGGCAAATTTTAGCTTCCGGGGGAGCTGAAGAACTTTACAGCAACCCTTTGGTGCGGCAATATTATTTAGGCAACAGTTTTCAACGTTAGCTATTTTGTATAAGCAATTTTCCAGCAAGTGAGGTCGTGTCTAGCAATTAGCAATTAGCAATTAGCAATTAGTAATGAAATTAGAAATATCCAAAACTTTCAATTCGTTTAGCTGGCGGCTTCCCAGAATTTCGGTAATGGATTGGTACCTTACCAAAGAACTCATCGGGCCATTTTTGTTTGGCGTTGGCCTATTTTCATCAGTTGGCGTAACCGTCGGAGCCGTATTTGAATTAGTGCGGAGAGTTACAGAATCCGGCTTACCTTTCAGCACCGCCATCCAAATTTTTCTGTTAAAAATGCCCTA
This sequence comes from Kamptonema sp. UHCC 0994, assembly GCF_029167235.1. Classification (GTDB taxonomy): domain Bacteria; phylum Cyanobacteriota; class Cyanobacteriia; order Cyanobacteriales; family Microcoleaceae; genus Kamptonema. The sequence continues at coordinate 2,091 of NZ_JARFTR010000046.1, forward strand.
CTTTATTGTACTGGCATTTCCAATGTCAATGCTCTTGGCAAGTTTAATGGCTTACAGTCGGATGTCCAGCGACAGTGAAATCGTAGCTCTCCGCAGTTGCGGTATTAATGTCTATAGGTTGGTAGTGCCAGCAGCTATCCTGAGTTTAGCTGTTACTGGCATGACTTTTGCCATGAACGAGTTAATTGTTCCCGCCGCTAACTACCAAGCAACTATTACTTTAGATCGAGCTCTGAAGCGAGAAAAGCCCCTATTTCAAGAGAAAAACATTTTCTATCCAGAGTTTCGCAATGTTGACAAAGGTGATGGTGAAGAAAGCGTACTTACGCGCTTATTTTATGCCGAACAGTTTGACGGTAAGCGGATGAAAGGTTTGACTATTCTTGACCGTTCCCAACCTGATATCAACCAAATTATCTCCTCAGAATCAGCCACTTGGAACCCAGCTCAAAATTCCTGGGATTTTTTCAATGGTACTGTTTATATAGTAGCTCCTGATGGCTCTTACCGTAATATTGTCCGCTTTGAACACCAACAACTGCAACTACCCCGCACGCCTTTAGACTTAGCTGCAAAAGCGCGGGACTATGGGGAAATGAACATTGCCCAAGCTATAGATTATTTGAATTTAATTCGCTCAAGTGGCGACGAGCAGAAAATTCGCAAGCTTAAGGTGCGAATTCAAGAGAAGTATGCTTTGCCTTTTGTTTGTATTGTTTTTGGTTTGGTAGGAGCTGCTTTAGGAACTAAGCCACAGCGGACTGGTAGAGCTACCAGTTTTGGGATTAGCGTGATTGTGATTTTTACTTATTATGTGTTCTCTTTCATCACCAGTTCAATGGGTTTGAAAGCTATTTTGACTCCAGTAATGGCTGCTTGGCTACCGATGATTTGTGGTTTGGGTGTAGGTGGATTACTGTTAGTGCGTGCTTCGCGGTAAGGCTAATCTAAGATGAGGAAAGATATCCGTAATGCCAGTATAGCAACCGCCCAGAGGGCGGCGTTACGGATATTTTTGCGTAATTCCTGAAACAAAAACCGCGTTTCCTGAAGTGTTTCTCTAAAAATAGCAATTTCAGAGAAATTAGAAACCCGGTTTTGATGATAGCTTTTATAAGCTCTCAATACTTACTTGAGAATGTAGCTTTTCAATCTTGAATTTAAGAAAAATTGAGAAGTGATAAATGATTTTATTTCCTTCTTCCTTCTTCCTTCTTCCTTCTTCCTTAATTAAGCTGTTTTGCGATTGCGGCGACGACGAGCAATAGCCATTCCACCAGCACCCAGTGCCATACCAGCCATAGTAATTGGTTCGGGTACTGCTTGGGCCGAAACTGTGAAGTCGTTGTAGTCGCTGTCACCCGACAGCGTATCCTCAAATGAAATTGCCACAGGATCACCAAAAGGACTTGCTGAAGTTTGACTACCCGCAGCATCGTACCCTACTCCCTCGGAACCACCAGTGGAATTAAAGACGGCTTGCTGGCTACCTCCATTCTGACTGCTTGTAGAGAATACAGTCTTCATGACATTACCCCACAAAGTACCGCTGAGTCCCAGGCTGTAGACTTGGTTCGCAAGAAATGTAAAATTTGTGGTAGCAGAACCAACTAAGTTACTGGCAGTTCCCAACCAGCTATCAGTACCATAACTATTGCCTTGATAACCTGCATCTGCGGTGTTGGCTTTTGTAAACAGGTTTTTTATCAGCACTTGATTCGCATCATAAACTCCCAAGGATGATAGGGCTGCTCCCTGAGATTTAAGGAAAGTAAAGTTAACTGTAGTATCTTGGTCAAAACTAATGCCTGTGGTTCCAAAAGTGGCAGCGTTTGCTGAAGTTGTCATGCTCAGCATCGCAGTTACGGCTGCTGCTGCTGCTGCTGTTAGTTTAGTCAAGTCTATAGTTTTCATAATTTTGCGTCTCCCTGGTAATCTCTGTTCATACTTTTCATTATGGTTGATCTCACTGTAAGTATTAACAGAATTGATGAGGTTTCACGGAATCTTCACAGAAATCTCGCCTTTTATGAAATTGGCCAAAAATCACTCAGTGAATCTTTGCTGATGCTAGTAAAAGCGTAGTTTTTCTATCTGATTATTATCCGTAAAGTTACGGACTGTGTGTCTGAATTTGTCTCAAGTCAACCCTGGGTTTTCTTATTATTCTCCGTGAAATTACGGACTCCGTACTTGAATGAATCTGTTCTCAAGTAAACTCTCAGCCTGATTACGGATTGGCAAAGGTATTGATTTCGCCTCCGCCGATATAGCGCCCTTGCATGGGGCGGGGTAATGAGACAGACTCGCTGGCGGGCCCAATCGGTGATAATGTCTGATTTACTTGGTTAGGGGTAACTCCAAAGTTAGGGCCAGAGGATGAGGGGTATGAGACTGATGGCAATCCAATATTTCCTGAATTGGTAGAGTTGGAGTCAATTATTTTGCTTCCCTGAATGGCACTAGGAAAAGAAGATTGCCCGAAATTGTTTGGTACTGTTGACTCTACCCTTGTTATTGTTGGTGAAGGTGCAGAGGGTGTGATAGGTTGCACTTCAGGAATAGGCGCAGAGCCAGACAAATTGGTTTGGTAAAGATTGTTCGTCTGGTTATTTGGATAAAAATTGTTGGGCTGGTTAATTTGATAGGGGTTAGTCAGGGGGTTAATTTGAGTGGGATTATTGGGTTGGGTGCTAGTTATTGGCTGGGAATTCAGGTTAGCGCTGGGTATACTGGGATTCAGCCCCGGAAATAGTTGTTGGGTAGTAGTAGGAGGGTTTGAAAATTGAGCTTGATTGGCGGTTAAAGCCGGATTTGTATTTGGTTTCAAAGGAGAATTGCTAGAGTTGGCAACATCAGAAGTTTGGACAGTTTTTTGAGTAGGAAAGTTCGTATTTCTGTATTTTTCCATTGCTGCTTGTAGAGGACTTATTGGTAATGGGTTGGGGCTGGGCTTCCCGGAATTGGGGAAGTTGGTAGCAGATAGGGAAGTTGCTGGGGCTGGAGATGAAGAGTCTGTGGTAAATGCCCCGCCTGGGGCAGAATTAACGTTAAGCCGATTGTTATTGGCAGATGCTGGGATAGTTGTAATTTCGGAGTTGGGAAGGGCGAAATATCTGTCGGCTAAGGAGGGTTTGGACGTGGACTCTGGTTGTGAAGTTTTCAATCGGCGATTGCGAATTTCATCAAACAAACCCTGAGTATGAATCACTTGATTATTGGGTAAACCAGCACTTGCACTGGAGCGATTCAACTGATTTATCAAGACTGGTACTGTGTCTATATCAGCAGCAATTCTGCTGTCTTCGGGAGAGAGGGTTGTATTTTGATCTATAGGAATAGAATCAGCAGTATTTTCCTCGTCAATGCTCAACCATTCTGGATGTACCGACACTTCCCAGAGAAAGACTCCACCTAGACAAAAAACTACCGTCGGTATCCAAACAGTAGGCTGAGTCAAGGGTCGAAACTGGGCGGCGAGATGGCGGATAGATGTAGGGAGTAGTTTTAAGGGAGACATAGTTTTAGGAATTCAAAGATTAAAAATTAAAGATTAAAAATTGGAAATTATGATGTGGTAAGAGTTTTAGTTAAGTTGCTAAGATGGTTTGATTGGGTAATGTTGAGTTTTTTTTAATTCTGACTAGGGATTTAGAAAAATATTTGACTCTATCCTAATATATCATAAGCAAAGCGATCGCTAATGGATGGGATGTCAGGGGAAATCGGGTAAAGTATAAAAAGCAAGCCGATCGCTTGCAGAAAGTGAAGAAACAGGGATGTGAGATTTTCAATATGAAAAAAATAGTAGAAGTTTTACCTAATCGAGAGGCGCTGACCAAGCGATCGCTCGAAGTCATCTGCTCTCAAATAGAAGCAGCGATCGCAGAGCGCGGCATCTGTACAATTGCCTTGGCTGGAGGGAGTACGCCTCAGCCTGTCTACGAAGCGATCGCAGCTTGCGATTTACCTTGGGAGCAAATTCACGTATTTTGGGGTGATGAACGCTACGTACCGCCAGAACACCCAGATAGCAATCAGCGAATGGCTCGTCAGGCTTGGCTGGACAAAGTGAAAATTCCAGCAGCAAATATCCATCCGATGCCTACCGGTGCAGGCGATCCTGCAAAGGATGCCCTCGCTCACCAAACTCAGTTACAGGAATTTTTTAAAGTATCGGCTGTTGAGTTTCCAGCTTTTGACATAATTTTATTGGGAATTGGGGACGATGCCCACACAGCATCGCTGTTTCCGCGCACAGAGGCCCTGCAAGTGCGCGATCGCCTGATTACAGTAGGTAACAAAGAAGGTCAACCCCGGATCACATTTACAGTAACCTTAATTAATCACGCCCGCAGCGTCATCTTCATCATCGCCGGAGCTAGTAAAAAACCAGCTCTTGTGCAAATTTTTGCCCCTTCAGGTGACGAAACTACCTACCCCGCCCGACTTATCCAACCACAAGGCGAACTTTGGTGGCTATTAGATGCAACGGCGGGTGAAGACCTACAGTCGCAAAAGGCATGACAATTGTTAAGATATGACCGTCTACTTGTCTGTTCTGACAGGGGCGGTTCTCTAAGACACAGCCGGTAAAGGAGAAATCAATGATTGTCTGTCCTAATTGCAATCACCAAAACCCTGATGGAGCCAACCAGTGCGAGGCTTGCTACACGCCTTTACCCGCAACTGCCAGTTGTCCTAACTGCGGTGCGGCTGTTCAGACTGATGCCACTTTCTGCGGACAGTGCGGCTTTAACCTGCGTCCAAGTTCTTCAACCCACGAGGCTGAGACAGCAGTTGCAGGTGCCTCAGCTATTCCGCCGACAGTTGTATCTCCGGCTGTGCCTAATTTAGTGTCACCAGATCCGTTGATTGAACCTGAACCTTTAGTAGCGACGGCGGTAGCATCGCCCAATCTGGAAAAATCCAGTGCTAACAGTGCTGTAACTGCGGCCCCTGCACCGATTGAGGTTCCAGTACCACAGCCAGTTGCTCAAGTTCCATCTCAAAGCTCTCCCCCTGTGGGAATGGCTGTGGGAGGGGTGGCGAGAACTCAATTGCAACAGCAGGCGGCGCGGCTGGTACACATCCAAAGTAATACTGCGGTTGAATTACCGGCAAATTTATCGGTAATTCACATCGGCAAACCAAATGACTTGGTACCACCCGATATTGATGTTTCAGGATTTCCAAATTCTGAAGTGGTTTCTCGCACCCACGCGGATATCCGAGTGGAAGGAGATGCTTATTACATCGAAGATGTCGGCAGTTCCAACGGCACTTACATTAATAATACTCCACTGTCTAAGGGAAATCGCCATCGGTTGCGGCCAGGCGATCGCATCTCTTTAGGCAAAGGAGACATGGTTTCATTTTTATTTCAACTCTCTTAGAGCAATTTTGGATTTGAGAGTTCAAATCTCAAATCTTAAATTGCTACTTGGGGCTCCCTACCAACACTCTATGTTGCCAATGTGATTAAGCTCACTCTGCTACATCCATTGCAGTCTATACCCGTCCGAAGCTGGGCCTTTGAAGACGAATTGGTCGTTCGGATTGGTCGCTCTACTGATAACCATGTGGTTCTTTACAGCGCTGTCGTCTCCCGCCGCCACGTCGAGTTGCGGCGTACCGGTGTGAATTGGGAAGTGATTAATTTGGGTACGAATGGCACTTACCTGGATGGTAAACCCATAACTCAGGTTCCTGTTGTGGATGGGTTAATCATTCATTTGGCTCGCTCTGGGCCGAAGATTCAAATTCATTTGGAGAAGCAGGAGGTAAAGCCACAGTCAGGAAGAGTTGCTGTGAAGCCAAGAGATACTAAGGCAGTGAACGATCAGGAGGCCCTAGTGCAGATTAGCGTGATTTCTGTGGGCGACTATCCTCATAGGGGGCCGTCTAAAGAGGAGGATTTAACGGAGGGAGATTGCAAGCGCGATAAAAGTTAATAGGAGCTTTGGGTGGGGTGAGGGAATGGCGGGGGCGCAAGTCTACTAACTTACTTTGCTAACTTTTGAGATACTAGATTTTCGGCCGTTTCTGCGGTTATCAACTGTTTGCCAGTAATCGTAGTAAGTATTAAAATCAATCGGGACTTCTTGACCTACTTCTACCTCAAGAATATCTGCATACCAAATAATGTAACGATTGCCGCTGTGTGCTTGAACCAGTATTTTGTAGTTGGGATATTCAAGCCCAAAGGACATCCCCTACCCCATCGCCCGCAACAAAGCTTCTTGAAAATCCCTAGCACTTTTAAATGCAATCTCCGGTTATCCACCAACGCCAAATCGATCGCTTTTGCTCACCCTTTCGGAAGAGAAGGCAAACGTTCGCGTATCGGCACTGTATCGGTTTGCAATACCGCCACAAAAGGGTCTTGATTCTTAGCAAAATTGCGGGGAAAATACCCCGTTAACATATAATATAAAGAAGCGGCTGCCGCCCACACATCAACCTCTGGCTGAGCGTATTTAAAATTAAGCACTTGTTGGCGCGGCATAAAACACGGCGTTCCCATGCAATCGCCACTCATAGTTTGCGCCTTCTTCTGGCGTTTGATTTGCTTGCCGCTGTCCGATTTTTTTGCCATTAACAAAAGTGCCATTTTTACTGCCAAAGTCGCGCACTCGGATATCTGGCGGGTTGATGTCTAGCAAGCAGTGATAGCGAGAAATTGTGCGGTGGTTTTCTTCGCGATTGTTGGTGAAAACCAGATATTGATAGAAACCCGGTTTCTCAATAAAAGTGCGATCTCTATTGACAAATTTATTCAAACAATCTCTCGCAAATGAACTATTTTATCCTGATATTCATCATCAAAAGATGCCTCAGCAATAAAAATTAATTGCCGAATATTTTGTCCGATACTTAATTTGGCATTGAGGAGAAAAATGCCTGGTATATGACAACCCTCAGCTAAATGATCTGTCAAATGCACGGGTATGGATTTACGATTATTCGTCACCAATATAAAGTTATATTCCTCGCACCATTTAAGAATTTCTGGGTCTAAAGTTCCACGACTCGGAGCTTCGGGTTCGCCCACGCACCAAATTATCAAATCGGGATTGCGTGTCAGGATTTCAGCTTTATAGCTAGGATCGACATTTTCATCCAACAGATAATTCAGACTCATTTTTGATTTGTTTAGCTTTTTGTTCCGCTCTCAATTTTTGCAGTCTAGCAATACCAGGTGGAGGATTAAGTTCTTGTGCTTTAAGTTGCTGATGACTCCACTCCAACCAATCAGCAATATAGTTACTAACAGCCTCTTTATTATGCAGATAATAAAGGATAGTAGCATAAACTTGTTCCAAGTTAAGAGATGGATAAGTTTGAGCGATTTGTTCGGGAGTGCGAGCACGATGAATGAAATCATATAGGATAGTTTCAATCCCGATTCGCGTTCCTTTAACCCGAATATCATCAGGTCGCTGAAAGTCAAAATAGTCTTCGAGTTGCATGGGCGAACACTCCTATTTTAAAGTGGTGGAAATCGACTGGCTAATTAATATTATATCATATCAAAAGGAGAACAGCTATCAATGATTTGCAAATGGAGTCTTAGATTTTCCGGTTTTGTAACAGAACATTAATCAGCAACCAATTATGACAAATAAAAATTAAAGGTGTGTCAAGATTATCCCAAGTCTAATGTGGATGATGTACAATAGGAGTAGAATTGTAGCAGGATGCAACTCTGTTGCCAATCCTGAAGGCAATAGAGCTAGAATTAATACTAGAAACAATTTTTAGCTGGTTGAATTTTAGTTAAGTTAACAAGAGCGATCGCCATACCCCAGACAGAAGCGCGATCGCGATCTGAAAACAAACCCCTTTTTGGAGAACTATATATGACTACAGCACAACAGGTGATTAAGCGTAGTGATTTCGTCAATCACCGAGTCATTGACCGCAAGACTGTGGAAGAGCTAGGTAAAGTCGATCAACTGTGGGTAGATCCTCAATCCCATCACGCGATCGGCTTTACTTGCAAGTCTGGATTTTTGGGCAATAAGAAACGCTGGTTTGCTTGGTCGCAGGTAGAGACAGTGGGTGACAATATTCTCGTAAATCTTAATCCAGAAGTGCCAGAACTAAAACAACCTGAGTTGGCTATGTCTATGATTGGCAATGAGGTGTTGACGGATGGGGGAAATAAGGTAGGTGAGCTGATTGATTACCTCTTCGATGTCAAGACAGGTAATGTGGTTAATTATTTGTTTAAATCTAGCGGGTGGCGAGGTGTTTTGGATGGGATTTATCTGCTTCAACCCGCAGTTATTTCGAGTACCGGGTCTAAGCGAGTGATTGTTGGGGAGGCTGCGATCGCAGAACCTCACCATTATACGGACGGACTCAATCAAAAAGTGGGTCAAGCTAGAGATGTGTTGAAAAAAGACCTCGACGATACCATCAAGCACGTAGAAGGCGCGAAAGGGGTGGCTCAAAGTTTAGCGGAAAAACTTCAAGAAAAAGCTAAAGTTGTCAAGGAAGCAGCTCAAGATCAGGCTCAAGTTGTTAGAGAAAAAGCTCAATCTGTTAGAGAAATGGCTCAAGACCAAGCTCAAGTTGTCAAGGAAAAAGCTCAATCTGTCAGAGAAATGGCTTCTGAAAAAATTGATGAGATCAGAGGTCATCGGGAAGAAATTGCAGCGCCGACTTCTACTGAGGTCATTGAGGAGGCGATCGCATCTCAACCGCCAAAAGATCCAGAGTAGAACTTAATCTCAAGTTCAGGTTGATAACGGGGCAACACGCCCCGTCAAAAGATATCACATCAAGCATTAAAATGACCTACACCGCCCAAAAACTTCTAACATTTGAAACATTCTTAGCGCAATATTGTGACAATTCCAGCTATGAACTTGCTGACGGCGAATTAATTGAAATGGAACCCACAGGCCCCCACGAAACGGTTAGTGGCAAACTGGCAACTCAAATTGGCATCGCCATTACTACAGAAAAACTCCCTTGGTTTATTCCTCGTACTTGTTTGATTCGTCCCTTTGCAGATGCCGCTACTGCCCGCCGTCCTGATATTGTTGTGTTAGATGAAACAGTCCTTACCAATGAACCTTTATGGGAAAGAGAACCTGCGATCGCACTGGGAAAGTCAATCAAATTGGTGGTAGAAGTTGTTAGCACGAATTGGGAAACAGATTACGCTCGAAAAGTTGAAGAATATGCCTTTCTAGGGATTCCTGAATATTGGATAGTTGATTATCGTGGCTTGGGAGGCATGGCTTTTATTGGTAAACCTAAACAACCTACTGTTACTGTTTGTCAACTGATTGACGAAGATTACAACCAGCAACAATTTCGCCTCGGTCAAACAATTATTTCTCCTCTATTAAAAACCTTGCAAATTCGCCTTGATGATATCCTGCCCCGTTAAAGAAAGAGGGGGAGCGGGGGAGAAAATTTCCCCAATTACCAATTACCAATTACCAATTACCAATTATGCAGTTACTACCAATTGATTAACAGCCGCAGCAGGCCCTACTAAAGAAATATAGGGTTCAGTGAAATATCGGCAAGCAGCTTCCTGAGCAAAATCTGCACTAACAGCAGCAATATCAGTTTGAAACTGCTTGTCAAACTCAATTCCTAACCCCAAAATTTCATACCAGCCCAAAATTTGGGCAATTTGAGAATTAGTCTGTTTACCTAAAGCATACTGCCCTAACATCTTATTCTTAGAAGTTTCCAATTCCTCCTCACTCAATGGGGCCTTAGTTAATCGTTCAACTTCTGATTGCAAACCTTCTAAAGCAATTTGGCTATTCTCAGGAGCCGTACCCATATACACCACAAACTGAGAACTGTCAATGCGTGTCGGGTAAAGTGCCGAAACATCATAAGCCAAACCCCGTTTTTCCCGCAATTCCACAAACAAACGGCTCGAAAGCCCATTTCCTAAGTATGTACTTAGCAACTTCATCGCTGCGTAGTCGGGATGATTCACCTCTGGTGTCAAATAACCTAGCATCACCACTGACTGCTGAGTTTCTTGGGGGGTGACAGTGAGGCGGGGTTTAGTGGAGATGTCTATGGTGTGGCGTTTCGCCATCGCTGTAACGCTCAATGTTGGTAGTGGGGTTGCTGGTGCTTGCCAATCTCCAAAAACCTTAGTAACTAAGGCGATCGCTTCCGAAACTTGAATGCGCCCCACTATAGAGATTACTACATTGTCTGGGCGGAAATAAGTTTGATGATAGTTTTGAATATCGGCACGGCTCACCTGAGAAACTGTCGCTTCGGTGCCCAGAGTTGAGAAAGCGTAAGGGTGATCTTTGTACATCACTTCTCGCAGTTGCTCGAAGGCGATCGCAAAAGGTTGCTCTAACTGAGAGCGAATTGCCTGCATCGCGATCCGGCGTTCCAATTCTACTTCTGTTTCTGGGAAAGTCGGCGATCGCAACAATTGTCCGGCTAACTCCAGCATCTCCGCAAAATCAGCCGAAACCGTCTTCAGCGACAGTAAAAAATAATCACTCGAAGCATCTGCACTCAGCCTTGCACCCACCGACTCTACACGCTCGGCAATTTCCTGGGAAGACAAATGCTTTGTCCCCTTCGTTAGTACCGCCGCCAATAAGTGAGAAAGTCCAGCCAGGTTGGCTGGTACGCACCTACTACCTGCTCTTAGAAAAATACGAGCTGCAATAATATCGGCTGCGGGATTTTCCGCTGCTAGCACGACAATACCGTTGTCTAAAATCCTGCGGTGAATTTCACTGTTCATTTTTGAGGAAGGGGAAGAATAAGGGAAAGTTTTCAGTTAAAAATTCTTTAACTCATTAGGAGAGGCGGAAGAAAATCAACAATTAAAAATATTATTTTTAATTTTTAATTTTTACTTTTTAATCTTTCAGAGTGGTTTGACTACCACTGCTGCATAGTGAGCAGGAGATAGATATTTTTGAGCTAAGCGCTGGAGTTCTGGTGGTTGAAACCCCTTAATCTTAGCTGGATAGGTGACAGCTAATTCGGCGGTGGCAATAGTGCTGTAATAGCCATAAAGGCCAGCTAGTTGTCCGGGGGTTTCGGTAGAGAAGGCAAAATCGTTGCACAACTGTCGTTTGCATCGAGCCAGTTCAGAATCAGAAACTGGGGTTGAAAGCAATTCCCAGACGCGATCGCCGATCCTATCTTCCACTTTTTCAACAAATTCCGGTTCGAGAATTGCACTAATTGTAAATAAACTCGAATCTTTTTGCAGCGAGAAACTGCTATCGATCGCATGAACCCATTGTAGCTCCTCCCGTAGTTCCCGAACTAAGCGAGATGAGCGCCCGTCTCCCAGCAGCACCGAGAGCAAGTCTAAACCATAAGCACTCTGCACTTCTTCTATTCCCGGCCCTACCCAAGCCATCATCAACCGTGCTTGCTCTAGTCTGGGTAAGTAAAGTTCCTCGCGGCGAATTCCCCTGACTGGAGGCTCTATCTCCGGCTTCAGTTTAGGACAATAGCACCTGTCATGGAAGCCATCAAAAGCTAGACTCACCGCCTCTAGAGCGCGGCTTTGCTCAATTCCCCCCACGATCGCTACTGTCATATTTTCTGGCTGGTAGTGACAGCGATGGAAAGAGCGCATTTCTTGGGGCGATCGCTCCCAAAGTTGCGCCTCCGTCCCCAACACCGATCGCCTGTAGGGATGGCGATCGTAAGCTATCTCCATCAAAGTTTGGAACGCAATCCAGTCTGGATTATCCTGAGCTTGGCGGATTTCCTCAAATACAACATCTCGTTCCAAGTCAAACTCACCATCTGGGATCGCAGCCCGGAGTAGCAACTCTGCCAATATTTCGGTGACATCTGCAAAATATTCGACCGCAGTAGTGATGAAAAAATGGGCATAGTCGTGGCTTGTAGCTGCATTCGCCATCCCCCCATGATTTTCAATCACTTGGTCAAATACACCAGGGCCAACGCGGTCAGTACCTTTGAAAATCATGTGTTCGAGAAAATGCGCCATCCCCGACCAGGGATCGGGTTCTAAGGTAGCGCCAGCCCTTACCCAAACATCTACCACTGCTACAGGTGTCGCAGGAATGTATTGGTGAATAACGGTTAACCCGTTGTCCAGTTGCGATATATGAGCCGGAAATTCTAAAGCAGTGGGGAGTTGAGACAATCGGTTTAATCTTAAACTCTACATAACTTCGTCTTCAACTATGGTAGCGCAACGCGATCGCTGAAGTCAGAATAAATTGATACAGATTAAGATCGGGAGCGATCGTCTTGTGGCTAGGGCTTGCGGCAAGGGGTACAAATGAGAAATCCTGGGTATGAACTTACCAGTTAACAGTTAACCGTTAACAATTAACATTTCACTGTTTAATAATACTACCTTCGATTTAGCCTCGATCTGTCGAGAGAAAGAGGTTGTTACCTGAGAGCTCCCATACGCTAAAAAGTGTACCGATTGAACACTATTTAAGTCGAAGAGGAGAACACACATGGTAGCTACACTTGAGGACACTAAACGCCAAGCGATCGCAACTAAACTCACAGACATGAAAGCAATGCAAAAGCTGCTGATTGCAAATGAAGAAATGTTTTTGCAGTCTTGTCGCGACTCCAACCTTTGCGATCGCTTTCGAGATATGCTCGAAGACGATCGCAAAAACATGGGCGTGTTAGAAACCACAATTATTCAGTACGGTGTTCAAGCTGAGCCGAAAGAAACAGCCGTAAAAATGATTGAAGAAGTTCAGAAACTTATGAAAGGTTCTGAACTCACGCTGTTTGAAAAAGTAGGTCAGCACGAATTGCTGAAGCACAAACAAACAATGACTGGACTGTTGATTCATAAAGCTGCTCAAGTAGTTGGTGCTGATGTCGAAGCCGCCATTACTCCCCTGAACACGGTTAACTTTGAAAACCGCGCTCACCAAGAACAACTCAAAGGTATGCTAGAAGTTCTAGGCGTTCGCGAACTAACAGGAAAAGACCCCGATCAAGGAGTTTGGGCCCGCGTTCAAGATGCAATGGCTGCTTTAACTGGCGTGATTGGCGGTGGTGTTACTCGCACTAAAGACGAGATGAACATCATCGAAATCATAACAATGGATCACCGCAAAGTAGATGCTCTTTTCATGCAAATAGCTGCTACCAATGAGCCTCAAAAACTGCAAGAATTCTTCGGTCAACTTTACAAAGACTTAAGCGTTCATGCAGAAGCAGAAGAGCAAGTTGTCTATCCCGCAGTCCGCAGCTATTACAATAACACCCAAGAGCTGTACGACGAGCAAGCGAAAATGAAGGTAGCGCTAGCTGACATTAAGGCTACTAGCCCCAGTTCTTCTCAGTTCAAAGCCAAAATTGAACAACTGATGGCTGATGTTAAGGATCACGTCCGTCAAGAAGAAAATGACTTGTTCCCTTACATTCGCCGCAACTTAAGCGAAGTGCAAATGGAACAAATGGCTACTCAGTTTAAGGAAGCCAAAAACCAGTTACAAAAACAGATGGCTGCCAGCATGAGTTAATTAAGTAGAAGCTAATCTTAGCTGAATAAAAAAGCATCGGATAGCTAATCTACAACCAATAAATCCCACCATCTAAATGGTGGGATTATTATTATAGCCGAAGGAATAAAGAAGTAATATTAAATTGACCAAGCACTCAGAGTATAGTCTTTGCTATCTAAAAAACTGCACCCCCAAAATTAATTTGGAAGTGCAGTTTAAAAGCGTTACTCAAGGCATTGAGCCTTGAATAAAAGTCATTAAAACACCTGAGCGGCAGCAGGAGCAGCCAGCAGCAGTTTCTTGTCATCAGTAAGCGGATCTTGCGGAACAATACTCAGAGAACTGAAAGAGTCTTCAGTCTTAGTAGTATCCACAAAAGTTGCGGCAGCATTAGAAGCAAGCAAGCTATCAACCCCACTTGTGGGCTGAATGGCGGCTAAGCTACCGCTATCTGTCAGAGGATCGGAACTATCGGAGCTAGCCTCAGTAGCAGAAATACTCACCCCATCCGTATTTCCAGTAAGTAGATCAATACTGGCCGAAGATAAAGGAGTTGTCCCATTCGCCGCTGGCGTTGTGGTATTCGTCGTCACCGGCGCTGTATTCGGCCCCGGTACATTGAATGTTACAGGGTTTGGCCCGGTAGGAATTGGGAACGGGTTGGCAACGTTCGGATCGTTGAAGACTTCCAGTACATCGTAAGTCCCAGGAGCTACATTGGTGAACGTGGCGATACCAGCAGCAGTGGTTCTTACCAGTTGTTCGCCTGCATCAACAACGCCATTCCTGTTCAAATCCAGCAAGAATGGGATGTTTTCCAAAGGCCCTTCACCGTTATCTTGGATACCATTACGGTTATCGTCCCGGAATTTAACAACGTTGAGGTTGTACAACAGACCGTTACCCACTACCGCACAACCAAACTCTTGATTTGCGCCGAGATTGATGTCAAGTTTTTGAGTGGTCTTGATCGCACCTGTGGGCGTTACTTCCCGGAGGTGATACAAACCAGGGGCCAAATTGTTAAATGAGAAGTTACCAAAGGTATCGCTAACAACAGTGGGTTCTCCGGCATCAAGGACGTTGTTGCCGTTCAAGTCCAGTGCGATCGTTACCCCCGCAATCCCCTTCTCATTTCCATCCTTATAGCCGTTGTTGTTTAAGTCCTCGAATTTGCACCCCGTGATCCGGCTATTAAGGGCATTACCAAAAATCACCCGGGCATCACTGGTATTGAGGGCAAACTGAACGCGCGTAGGCATCGTAGGCGTAAAACCAGTCGGCACAACTTCCCTGACGACATAATTGCCTGCGGGCAAATTGGTAAAGGCAGCCTCCCCTGCGGCATTAGTCGTGGTTGACTGTTCTCCAGCATCTACAGTGCCGTTATCGTTAGCGTCAATAAAAACTTGAACGTTTGGTATGCCCGCCTCCCCTGGATCTCGGCGACCGTTAACGTTCTGGTCATTGTATTTGAATACCGTGATGTTGGGTCGAGTATTTCCGACACCACCGCTGGAAGTCCCACTAGCAGGAACAGCAGGAAAAGTAACAGAAGGTTCTGGGTTAGTAGGCGGGAAAGTCGGAGCAAAATTCGCCTGAATCACCCGAATACCATTGACAGCATTGGTATCGGGTACTGCGAACTGTAGCGGTGATTGTGCCTGGGCCAGAGGGCCTGGTATGGCAATCTCGCGGGGATTGGTAGTTGTTGATACTGGATCGTTAGCGTTACCAGTTGGTATAGTAGTGCCTGGTATTAGTGCAGGGCTGCCATCTGCGAGCGTCCCTGGGAAGATTTCCCGTAAGGAGTAACTGTTGGTAGCCAGTAAATCTCTGAAGCTAGCACGTCCGTCTGCGTTTGTGATCCGCAGCGGTTCTCCAGGATCATAAACACCGTTCCTGTTGATATCTAAGATGAAGGGAACATTAGCAATGGGGACTTCTCCCTGTGCTGGTTCAAAGGTACCGTTGCGGTTGGTATCTCGGAATTTGAAGATGGGGATTTCGTAGAGTTGAGTATTCCCAACATTAGCGCAACCCCAGATTTCGTTTTGACCCAGGTTGATGTCGAGATTGGGAATGTTGTTGGGGGGAGTGCTTTGAGGAAAATCTCTTTCTAGGGGGTTAGTGTTGAGCCGTTCCTCCCGAATCCGGTACAGGCCAGCGTTCAAATTACTGAACTGCCAATTACCATCCCGATTTGTGTAGGTAAAGGTTTCACCTGGATCAAAGGTATTGTTGTTGTTGTTGTCAATATAGATTCTGACACCTTCAATCCCCGGCTCATTTCCATCCCGAAAGCCGTCATTGTCAACGTCAAGGAATTTGCAACCAATGATCTGGCTGCCAGTAGGAGAGTTGCCAAAGCTAATTCTGGCATCAGTATTGTTGACGGTGACTGCCAGCGACTGGGGTGTGGTGGGTCGGAAACCGTTCGGCACGACTTCCCTGACCACATAAGTGCCTGGTACTAAGTTAGGGAAGGTGAAGCTACCGTCGGTCGCCGTAAGTACACTGGATTCTCCCGTGTCAGGGACACCGTTGTTATTGGTATCGATAAAGATTCTGACATTTGCAAGACCCGGTTCCCCAGGTTGGCGAAGGCCGTCCCCGTTATCGTCCCTGAACTTAATACCTGTGATGCCGACTGGGACATCCCCGACGAACACTCTCGGATTTGGAATTTGACTAGCTTCTATTTCTGCCATGATTTCTCTCCTTCACACCTAAATCCATCTAAATTACAGACTAATGTATCGGTTTGTCAATCACCCATTAGCAAAAGCTAATCGCTGAAAACCGCTACTCACTCATACTGAATACGTTTGCACTTGCTCTGATGTTCCTCATTCAACAGGAAAATGCTTCAAGCTTTGTCGCAGGAAAGTATATCAGGTTTTTAACAACTCTGGCAATTTCAACCCAACATCTTCCGTCCTCAAAAATTGTAGGGCAGATGCGATCGCTGGGCTGCTAGCAGATGGGTCATCAAGCTGAGACATGGGAACGGCGTGTTGGCCCCCACAAAATTCTCGCTTTTTCCGAGGTCAGCCCCAGCCGTACATCAGAATTCTGCTCCCAATATACAAACTAGCGAACAGGCTCCCGGAACCCAGACCTTACTGTTGGAAGTTGCCAACAATAGAGTATCACGGCAATTGTACTTTGAACTGCTTTCCTATCCGTTATTGCAGTTTAGAAAACCGGGAACAAAAGCGATCGCACTAAAAAAATCCCAAATTGGTACGATCGATCGCATTGACTGACCCGTTTCTAGATGCAATTAATTCACCTGGTTTGCTAATTTGGATCGGGTTAGCATTTTTGTCTTGAGTAATATTGAGTTGCGGGAGGCTTAAGCCATTAGCCAGACTCATCAATTCTTTACTATCCTCAAAATCCAAAATGGCATCACTACCAGCCGCACCCACAAGGAAACTATCTGGTTCCACTCCAGCTTTGAAAATCTCCTGTTCTAGCTTACTGCTTCTGTCGGTCACAGGATCGCTATCAAAGGATTTCTTTGCTAACTCATCTTCAGAAGTCCCCGTCAGTAGATCGATACTACGGGCGGAGGGGCCTGCACTGACGGTGACAATGGCAGGAGGTGTAGTTTGGATGAAACCGGGAGGCGCAATTTCTCTAAGTACGTAGGTTCCAACAGGGACATTGCGGAAACTATAATTGCCTTGGGCATCTGAAAAGACGGATGGTTCGTTTGCGTCTAAGCTGCTGTTGTTATTCAGGTCAATGTAAATTTGCGTATTGGCGATCGGGGGTTCCCCCGCATCTAAACGACCGTTGGCGTTGATATCGTTGAATTTAACACCGCTGATATTACCCAAAACCAAGCTATTGCCGAAGGAAATATTTGTGGCATTTGTCCCGTTACCGACAGTAATGGGGCTGGGATTGGGCGTAGTTTGACGAAATCCTGGCTGTTGAACTTCTCTGACAAAATAAGTGCCCGCTGGCAAGTTAATAAAAGAAAAGTTACCTTCGGGATTAGTTAAGGTCGCTGGTTCGTTACTGTCTAGGCTACCGTTGTTATTAAGATCCAGGTAGATAGACCAGTTCGCAATTCTTGGTTCCGGTGGCTCATTTACGCCATCTCCATTAAGGTCATTGAATTTGAAGCCACTAATACTACCTGTGGGAAAGTTATTGCCGAAATTAACTCCTGCGGCGTTAGTACCACCACTAATGTTAATCGGGCCGGGATTGGCTGTAGTTTGTACCCAACCTGGTTGCAGCACTTCCCTAACTAAGTAAGTACCAGAAGATACGTTAGCAAAAGTATAGTTCCCTTCTTGGTTCGTGAAAGTATTGGACTCTCCTATATCTAATTGACCGTTGTTGTTGGAATCTATGTAAATTTGCCAGTCAGCTAGTGTCGGTTCTGTTGCGTCTCTGAAACCATTGGCGTTGAGGTCGCTGAATTTAAGACCGCTGATGCTACCTGTAAAGAAGTTGTTACCAAAGTTAATGTTACTGATATTAGCCCCTGGAGTTAGGTTGATGGGGCCAGGATTAGGCGTGGTTTGTCGAAAATTTGGTTGTTGGACTTCTCTGACTGTGTAGTTACCGGGAGGGATGTTAACGAAGGCGTAGTTACCTTGGGCATTGGTGAAAGTGTTGGGTTCGCCTGTATCTAATCTGCCGTTGTTGTTGAAGTCGAGGAAGATTTGCCAGTTAGCTAGTGTAGGTTCTCCGGGTTCTATTTGGCCGTTGCCATTGATGTCGTTAAATTTGAACCCGCTGATGTTACCTGCAAAGAAGTTATTGCCAAAGTTGACACCTGTGGCGTTAGTACCACTGATGATGGTGATGGGGGCAGGATTGGCTGTGGTTCGCCTCCAGTTGGGTTGTTGAACTTCCCTAACTGTGTAGGTTCCCGGTGGCAGGTTGACAAAGGAGTAGTTGCCTTGAGCGTTGGTTAACGTTGATGGTTCATCGGCATCTAGCGATCTATTGTTGTTAATGTCGAGGTAGATTTGCCAGTTAGCGAGGGTGGGTTCGCCTGGATCTAGGATGCCGTTGGCGTTGAGGTCGTTGAATTTGAGTCCGCCGATCGCGCCGACTTGGACGTTCCCAAAGTTGACGTTGCCGATGTCTGTTTGGCTACCGGTTCTGATGCCGCTGGTTGGTTCTGACATGATGAGGCTTTAGCGTGCTGAATTGTGATTAAAGCGTTGCTGTAGCGAAATCTAGCAGTTTTTTGGTAAAAGTAGCAAATTTAACTGGAAATAGCACGACCTTCTAGCAGGGGTGTTTTATTAGACCTGTTGCAAAAGTCTGGGCACAATTTCAATGGACTTATAGAACGTCAGCATTTTCCCTCTGGGCAATCTTGTTGAAATTCACCAAATAAAACCGTACCATTAAAATTAGATCCGAAATTGCCAGACCCAGAATTAAACCGTACCAGAAACCAACTCCTCCCCATCCTAAAGTTATTGCCATTAGATAACCTCCACCCATGCCAATACTCCAAAGAGAAAATATGTTAATTAGCATGGGCACGCGGGTATCCTGTAATCCTAGCAAAGCCCCAACCGCAATGAATTGAATGCTGAAAAAAATTTGGTAGACAACTGCTGCTCTTATTGAGCCTACAGTATTCTTCTCTCCCATCATCTGTCCTACTCTCGCCGTAGCCGAATAAGAAATTGCTATAGGAATTGCCAAAAAAAACTCTGATGTCTGGATCGCAATTTCATGACCAGCTAAACTAGATGTCCCCAACTTTCCCATCAACATTGCCGTGACAGCGAGCAGTCCTAGTTCCATTCCAATCTGGATTCCCGTTGGCCATCCGGTCTGAAAAATTTGGAAAAACACCTCTCGATCAAACTGATACAGATAGCGAAAAAGCTTGTAATCCCTACTTTTAGGATGGAAATAAATTATACTACATGAGGCTAATAAACTAACCCAATAAACGAGGGCAGTTCCCCAGCCTATTCCAGCTAGACCAAGGGCAGGAAAACCCAGGTAGCCAAACATCAGCACGTAATTCGTCGGCACATTCAAGAGTAAAGAGATAACTATAATCACCATGCCAAATTGGGGGAAATTGATGACAGATGCAATTCGTTTTAAATATAAAAAAGAGATTGCTGGAGGTACTCCCCAAACTAGAGTATGTAAATAGCTTTTTGTCAATAAAACATTACTTTCTTCTTGACCTAATAAGAGCAGGATAAAGTCACAGTTCCATAACAGAAGCATCGCGGGTAAGGATAGGGTTGCAGCCAGCCACAGTCCCTGACAATTAATACGGCTGACTTGCTCTATATTCTTTGCTCCAAAAGCCTCGGCTGCCAGCGCCCCTCCTGCTGAGAGAATACCAAGGCAAATAGATGATACGGTAATAAAGGTGATTGCGCCCAAAGCACCTGCCGCTAAATTTTGAGTACCAAGTAAGCCCATCATTACCGAATTCACGACAGGGATGCTAGTTTGAGCTAGTTGAGCAAATGCTAAGGGTACTGCCAATTCCAGACTGACCCGTGCTTCTGTTAGAAGTTCTGAATTAAATTCTGTTGAGGTTATTTGCTCCATGAACTTGATATAAATTTGCAAATGAAGCCAAAGAACAAGGCATTGTGACGAGCATTTCTCCTCGCCATGTGAGGAGATTTATGGCAGAAGTCGATTTGAAATCTACCGACAACGGTAATGGAGAAAGAGGCGATCGTTTAACCCGAAACGAGAGTTTAGTAACTCTAATTCTGGAAACTCATTTGCCGGAAAGCCTTTACCTGAAACAGCACTGGGGGAATCGTAGCCGCCGAAGATGTATGGGCAGACTGTGAGATAAATTTCATCAACAAGCTTGGCTGCTAGCATAGAAAAGTTCAAGACACCGCCACCTTCTAGCAGAAGTTGTCGAACACCCATCAAATGAATATGATTGCAAAGAGCAGCTAAATCAAGACCTTGAGTTGTTTCTGGTACTGTGTAAACTTCGGCGAACTTACTAAACTCTTCTCGACGATTTTTGGATTGGAGTTCCGAGGTAAACAACAGTTTACGGGAGTTCTGACTTTGAAAGAACTGGGAATTCTCGGTTGTCAAGTTTAACGATTGACTTACAACCACAGACCAGGGTTGCCGATCTCGATTGGCCGCGAGACGCTGAGCTATACGTTCAGGCGAGCGCACAGTTAGGAGTATATCTTCATCCCGCATTGTTTGTCCACCAATCATGATCGCATCAGCCTTAGCTCGTAAGTCTTCCATCAACTCTTGGTCTTCGATACCGCCGAAAGCTTGCAATTTTCGATCAAATGTACTGATCTTGCCATCGATAGAAATTGCCAGATTGATGAATGTAAAAGGTCTCATTTATTTGAAAATATTTGATTGAGTTCGCCAATTGAATACTCGATCGCACCGTCGAGATCAAAATCATGAATTGATTCCATGCTGAGAGATTGAATGTGCACCTTTGCACACTCTGGTTGATCTTGCAACTCCGTATACAGAGATTTTAGTAAATCCCTTAGTGCATCTTCGAGAAATTGAGGTTTCCTATGAGCTCGATATACTGTCAAAAGTTCAAGGTCGTGAGGCATGGTGTTCTGACATCTTATAACATCTTGCAAGGAAGTGAAGAAATTAACTTAGGCTTTCTCTTCCACTAACTGCGTAACTCCTGATAAATCCGCCTTGAGATAGTGAGAACCATCTTTAAACAGTTTACGTCGAGGAATATTCAAGAACTCTCGCACCTCTTGAAGTGTATTAGCTAAATAGCGATCCCACTGGCAACAGATTAATGGCTTGCTTCGTAGCCCTCGCTCAAAACTTTCTAATAGCATATCCCTGTATTCTCGCTCTTCTGAAGTTGCATTACTCGGTAAAGGCTCTAGAATTTGGTGAAGTTCCTCCAAATATTCATCAACACAAATTTCAGTATCAAGACAACCTAGCTTAAATGAAGCATACATAAATTTCTCACAATCTCCAATAAAGTTGGCAAAGCCAAACTGTTCTACTAGCTCATAATTTTGGGTATCAACCCATAATTGGTAAGCATCTTTCAGCCACTTTTCGGAACTTGCGATCACAATATTGGCCCACTCAGCAATAATTGGGATCACAGCTTTAAGACGAACTTGGCCCATAATGAAAGCATAGATACACATTTCTTCAGATAAAACAAGCATATCCCGTGTATAATGTTGGGGATCGTTATGGACAAGAAAGCCTCCATTCCAGTCATAATGATAAATTTCTGTTACGAGATGGTAAAAATCATGGGTCTGACGAAGCAAACGTATCAACCACTTGATATCTGAATCTGGAGTCATCGGATTTTTGTCAAATTCATAAAATCTCCCATCATTCATGTATTGGAAATAGGCACCACCTAAAGTATTTTCGGGAAAATGGGCTAAATTATCAGGGGATAAATCTGTTACGAGATAGCGATCGCGACAAAGAACATTAATGTCTGCCAAGCAAAGAGGTTGGGATGGCGGAATGTTTGATTCGTTTCCATTTTGGCGCTGAGGAATTATCCTTGACCAGTTTCTTGGTATCTGAGGAGGCTGGCTTTGGGGATTTTTTTGAGCTAACTTTTGACGTAGTTGCTCGTATTGTAATGGCAATTCTGAAGCTGGCACCAGTACAAAAGTAGATCCATCTTGGTTAAAGTGATTTTTTCCTGCATAATTTTCAGCTTCTTTTAAGTAAAACTCGATGTCTTTTATTTTCATTGCTGTGTCTCGCGTATCACCTGTTATGTTTAACAAATTTTTGCATAGTGGCATTTACTCAACGCCCACCTGCTTAATATAGCAAGCCACTGAGGAAAGCACAACTTCCATTGCATCTTTCAGACATACTTCCATTATGGCTTAAGGGCCTTGGCGAGTGTCCGGAGTATTGAAACTAGATACAGCACTTTGCGTGACCAAGAGGTACACTAACAGCAATGAGCAAAGTAACTTTGGACTCTACTATTGTACCTAATCGTTAAGCAAAGTGCTGTATCTACGAAGAAACCCGGTTTCTTACCTAAACGTGCGTAAGTTCTGACTTAATTAATAAGCATCTTGCAGCTCGTAAAAATCAGGGGAAATGTAATCTTTACGCAGCGGCCAGCCTACCCAGTCTTCGGGCATTAAAATCCGTTTGAGATTGGGATGGCCTTCATAGACGATGCCGTACATATCGTAAGATTCCCGCTCTTGGAAATCTGCCGCTTTCCAAATCCAGTAAACTGAGGGTAATCGGGGGTCTGCGCGGGGCAAAAAGACTTTTACGCGCACTTCTTCGGGGCGATCGCAATTATCACTCACCTTAACTAGGTCGAAGGTACTAACTAAATCTTCCCCCGGCCCTTGGTCATAAGCACACTGACACCGCAGGTAGTTAAACCCGTAGGCGTAAAGTGCTGTAGCCATTGGGATTAAAAATTCCCGGTCTACTTTCAGGATCTCAACTCCCAAATGGTCTGGCTCTAAGGCTTGGTGTTCAAAGCCATTCTGGGTTAACCATTGGGAAACTTTACCCGCTTCAACAATTGGGGCTGGCGAATCAGGCACGAGGCACCTCCTGTTTTTGGCTGGCTTGTAGGGCTGGGGGTATAGGCATTCCCATTGCTTCGGTTAAGGCGGCGGGCGGTGTGAATCGGGTGGGAACCTGTAAATATTTGCCGTCTAAGATTTCGTCTACGACTTTCATCTTGTGGCTTCTGGTGTAGTAGCGGTGGGTTGGCTGTAAGTTACCCCGTTCTTGCAGAGAATCGTTGGAGATTTTCTTCCGCAGTTTGATAATTGCGTCGATGATTGCTTCTGGGCGCGGGGGACAGCCAGGGATGTAGACATCTACTGGAATCAGTTTGTCTACGCCGCGTACTGCTGTGGGGGAATCCATGCTGAACATTCCGCCGGTGATGGTGCAAGCGCCCATAGCGATCACATATTTGGGCTCTGGCATCTGCTCGTAAAGACGCACTAGGATTGGTGCGTATTTCATGGTGATCGTGCCGGCGGTGATGATTAGGTCGGCTTGCCGGGGGCTGGAACGGGGGACTAAGCCGAAGCGATCGAAGTCAAAGCGAGAGCCAATTAGGGCTGCAAATTCGATGAAACAACAGGCTGTTCCATAAAGCAGCGGCCACAGGCTAGATAGCCGCGCCCAGTTGTAGAGGTCGTCAACTGTGGTGAGAATGATATTCTCAGACAGTTGCGAGGTAATTTCCGGGCGTTCAACTGGGTTGACAAGTTGCGTTTTTTGTGTATCAGAACTTAAGACCATTCCAAGGCTCCTTTGCGCCATGCGTAAACGAGAGCAATAACAAGAATCGCGATAAAAATCAAGGCTTCGATGAAAGCCAGGAGTCCCAGTTGGCTGAAGGCGACGGCCCAGGGATAGAGGAAGACTGTCTCTACGTCAAAGATGACGAAGACTAGGGCAAACATATAGTAACGGATGTTGAATTGAATCCAGGCTCCGCCAATGGGTTCGACTCCAGATTCGTAGGTGGTGCGCCGGTCGTAGGGCCGGCTTTTGGGCCGCAGCAGCTTGGAGGCTGTGAGGGCAAGAACTGGTATTAGGCTGGAGATGATTAGGAAGCCTAAGAAATACTCGTAGCCGCTGAGTGCAAACACGGTTGTTGACTACTGCCTCTGTAAAAGGGTTTTGTAACTTGTTCTTTACAATATACGATCGCGGGTAGGAGGGGCAAGGTAAATGGGTAATGAGTTATGGGTAAATTATGGCGATCGGAGTTGTCTAGTTTGCAGCCAAGTTCTGATCGTACTCAAGGCCTCGGTCATCGTCGGAGCGAGAATTAATCTGAGGTTTCGACATAATTTTAGATGAAAATAATGGAAATCCTACAGGACTGAAGTGCGATCGTGTAAAGGATTATTACAAAGGCTGAAACTATGCGTAAAAAAAGAAAGCTATTTCTGAAATGTAAGTGGAGGCTGAAATTTATGGGAGTAAAAAGCTATGAGGTTTTTGTCAGAGGATGCCGCAGGCGATCGAGGAAGTACCCAGAATAGTAAAGCTAAGTCAAATCAGAATGTAGAAATAGATATGTCATCAACGCCAGAAAGCAAAGAGAATCCGATTAATCAGATTTTTGGTAAAATCGAGGACATTTTGTATGCAACTTGGCAAGAAACAGGGTTCGGAAAGATAAGTATTGAGAGTGAGAGGGCGGAAAAGGGGAAGGGTAAGATTCATGTGACTGTCAAGGGCTCAACTTATTATCGGTATTACATTTCCGATCGAGATGTTAAGGAAGGGAATTTAAAAGAATAGGTGCGATCTGCTTCGATGTAGGTTTTTTGATAATCGCTCTTTTTTCCATCCTTATAAAAAAGAGCGATGCAGGCTACGTCTGGGCTGATTCTTGGTTGCCGCGATCACGACGGAGTTTTTCTATAAACTCTGGATAATTTTCCATATCTTCTAAGGATTTTGCGGGTGGATAAGGCACTTTCTTGGCCGCGTCAGCAGAGATTTTGTCAGCTAAAGCATAGAACGCCTCATCATCATCTCGATGAGCAAGTACATAAGCGTGTAACTCTTTTCTGCTCAGTTCATTGAAGTTGGGTTTCATACAAAAGTCCAATCTCCGTTAGGTTTGATTTCGATTTCCATTTCTTCACCACCTAAGATGAAGACATTTCCTGTTCGCTCATCTATACGAACTAAGTCAACACTCCGATACATTTTTGTTGCCCAGCAACAAAGAACGAAGGTTTTCCATACTTGCGCTGTTGTAGGAATAGCTTGCACTCCTGAAACTCACCATTTTTCATTTTACACTTTTTTGAGTCGGTGGGGTTGGGCGGGTTTAGATAATTTGTTGGTGGGTTGGGGCGGGTTTATATCATTGATTGGTGGGTGTCAAAGATTTGGGCGAACCCGCCCCTACAAATATGGTAAATAAAATATGAGGAAAAATTTGTAGGGGCGGGTTAACCAATCAATTTTGTCACCCACAGATAATCTTTATAAACCCGCCCCCACCCAAGGATGAAACTTACTGTTGCTGTTAGATATGCTGCGATCGCGATTCGAGAAACAAACTCAGATCGACTTGGAAAAAGTCAGCGATTTTTCTGGCTTCATCTATTTCCATCGCCCTGGGATTAACCATAATTTCCTCAACCTTTGTTTGGGTTCCCAAAACTGGAATTAAGTCAGATTTATCTAAATTTCTCGCATCCATTAAATGTTGCAACATTGAGGCAGAATTGCCTGCGGGAATTGGATAATTTTCAGCTTCAAATTTTTCAATCAACGTTATCAAAAGCTCCAGAAATAAATCTTCCTCCGGCGATCGGACGGGACGATGTTCCAGTTCGCAAGCGAGAGCGATCGCGGCATCGTTTTCTGCTTCATTTGCAATCGGTTTTGGTTGATATCGAACCAGTAAATCTGTATAAGATTTTGCGTCAAAAGTATGGATCATTTTTCCACTCATCCTTATCATACTCAGCGTGAGTCAACACATATTTGATGTAGATCCTTTGAGAATTGTAAACTAAATCAACTATCAGCCGATAGCGATTTCCCTTAATATTAAATACGGTAAAATTTCCGACTGCTTCAGCTTTTGGATAAGTCTGCTGAACATCAATTAGGTTCTGCCATTCAGCTTTATTTGACACTCTATACCAGTCATAAAGTGCATCACAGGAGTCCGCATGGCTTTCACAGAAATCTCGGAGGATTTTTCGGCTGATAACACGCATTTCACCCTTTTTTTCTAAACTACACCAGATTTTGTTCTGAACTTACGCATTTGTCATATTATAAACATTTGTAACTGCGATCGCAACATCATAGCCATATTAGAATATTTAAAGATTTTGGCGAACCGAACCTACAAGGTCTGGTAAATACTAGGATAAATTTGTAGGGGCGGGTTTACCGATCAATTCTGTCACCTACAGATAATTGTTATAAACCCGCCCCCACCCAACGATGAAACTTACTAAAAAAAAGATAACTGGAGGTATTGACAGGTTAAATTAAATGCTGTAGATTGCTTTTAATTCGGGTAAAGTACCCGCAATGATATAGTCTGTACGACTGAGATGGCCGACAGCATCATTGTTAAATAACTAAATATTAGGTAAAAACCTAGCTTGAGATGAGGGTGATCCTCACGGGGCTGGTGAAAGGGCAGGCGCGATCGCTTCGATCGCATTTGTCACTTTCCCGGCCTTTTGTGTTTTTTGGCAACAATTAGCTTTTTTGAGGAGATCGGATTATGAAATGGCTAACAGATGATGAGTTTTTCGGTACTGAATTGGTAGAATCGGGCGATCGCGCTTTGAATATGATAGGTGCGATCGCGCAGAACTCCCTCAGCAGTTTGGCGACAAGTCCAGATTTTCTGGCCAAGATGCAGGTAGCATTCGGCAATAGCTTTGATGTTGAGAAAGCTGTCAAGTTAGCATCAGCTTGGGCCCAGGGAGATTTTAGCGAATTTCCAGAGATTGAGATTCGTTCCGAAGCAGAGATTAATGGTGCTTTGGGTGCGTTTGCGGCAGCGACAGGGAAGATTTATCTGTCGCGGGAATTCCTTGCCAAAAATGCGGGGAATGTTACGGCTGTTGCGGGTGTTTTGCTGGAAG
Source organism: Kamptonema sp. UHCC 0994 (assembly GCF_029167235.1). Classification (GTDB taxonomy): domain Bacteria; phylum Cyanobacteriota; class Cyanobacteriia; order Cyanobacteriales; family Microcoleaceae; genus Kamptonema. Next base: position 29,197 of record NZ_JARFTR010000046.1, read on the forward strand.
AGTTTGGGCATTTTGTTGATTCGCAGATTAATAGTGTAGATGCGATCGGGGATGAGGGGGAGATTTTTTCGGATTTAGTTCAAGGTAAGGCGTTGAGTCAGGGGGAATTGGCGGGGTTGAAGGGTGAGGATGACTCGGCGATCGTTGTTTTGGATGGGACGGGTTGATATAATTTGTCGATGGTGTCAAAAATTTAGGCAAACCCAAACTGACATTTTAACTGTAGCAATTTACTTGAAATAATCGGAGATTCAATATGGCTCGTTTAGATGGAACAACGCAAAATGATAAACTCATTTGGAATGATGCTGAACCCGTAGAAATTTATGGCTATGCTGGCGATGACACGCTAGCAGGCGATGCGGGAAATGATTTTATCTATGGCGGTGCTGGAGATGACAGTTTATTCGGAGATCCGGGTAACGATGTCCTCTATGGTGGCCGGGATAATGATTCTATGTATGGCGCATCTGGTGCAGATCAACTGTTTGGTGGCAAAGGAAATGATTATTTAGTCAGTGTCAAAGACACAGATACGCTGACAGGCGGCGGCGGAAGTGATACCTTTGGTCTCATGAGCGATGGGTTAGCTATTATCCCCGACTTTGATGTTGCTTCTGATTTCCTCGAACTGTTAGATGATTTGACTGGTTCCCGCTTTTTAGTTGCTCGTAATGACAGTAATAGTGTCGGAGTTTATGTTAGCAGCAATGGCGGTTCTTCTTTTGATACAACCTTGGCAATTTTGACTAATTTTACTGGCAATCCTGCGAGTGTTTCACAGAAAATTATCGGTGGGAATGTGGTAACAACTCCTACGCCAAGTCCCACGCCAATTCCTACTCCTACTCCGCCAACATCTGATAACTGGCTCGATCGGGTAAATTATTTTCGCAGCCTAGCCAACTTACCACCTGTGACTAACAATCCTGCATGGACACAAGGGGAAATAGAACACTCACGTTATGTGGTTAAAAATGATCAATTCACTCATTTTCAAGACCATAATAACCCTTGGTACACGCCAGCAGGCTCTGAAGCGGGTCAAAATAGCAATGTGACAGGTTGGTCAACAACTCAGACACGAGACGTGGATTTTATTGATGGATGGATGACCGGCCCTTTTCATGCGTTAGGAATTATCAACCCCAAACTAACGCAAGTTGCTTACGGTAGTTATCGCGAAGCCGATGGGGGAATTGAAACTGGGGCAACTTTGGATGTTATTCGAGGAATTAATTCTAATTCTTCCCCCCAATATCCTGTTATGAGCCCTGCAAGTGGCAAGACAGTTCCCTTAAGACAGTATGGCGGAAATGAATATCCCGATCCGTTAACAGGCTTTCCAGGATACACGGCTCCTACGGGCTTACCTATTTATTTGCAATTGGGTTCTGGGAACGTCACGCCTCGAGTCACTTCTCACTCATTAACGCAGGGAAATATACCCATAGAACATGGTGTTTTTGATGAAACAACCTACAGCAATCCCGATCCATCTGCTCAACAATTGGCACGCGGTATCTTGGATTCACACGATGCGGTTGTAATGATACCCCGCAACCCATTAATACCTGGAAATTATACAGCTTCAATTACATCAAGCGGTCAGACTTATACCTGGTCCTTCAATGTTGCCTGATGCGCTCTAGTTGAATCAGCGATCGGTATTGGTAGGGGCAATCCCCCCGTGGTTGCCCGTTTTGCTTTTGCGATCGCTTTATGGTTGCCTGCTGTTAACCCGTCAGAGCGATCGCTACGACACCATCATCGGGCGGGCACGGGGGCACCGCCCCTACAGTAGGATCGAATTGATATGACAGTACCAAAACTATGAAATACGATCCGGCAAGACATCATCGGCGTTCCATTCGTCTCCAGGGATATGACTACTCTCAAGCAGGGGCTTATTTTGTTACCATTTGCATCAATGGCGGTTTACATACATTAGGCGAAATCCGCAATAGCCAGATATATCCCAGTGAACCAGGGGTGATGGTGCAAACTGTATGGAATGAATTGCCATTGTTTTATCCTGGTGTCGAACTGGATGCTTTTGTATTAATGCCGAATCATATTCACGGAATTATTATTTTGACCTGCGACAATATTTCTGACGGTCGTATCAATCAACCCATGACATTAGGAGATGTGGTTCACCGCTTCAAATCATTAACAACTACCAAATACCGACATGGTGTGGCAAATTTTGGTTGGACACCATTTCCGAAAAAATTTTGGCAGCGGAATTATTACGAAGAGATTATTCGCGATCAAACATCCTGGGAAAATATTAGCGAATATATCCAAAACAATCCCATCGCTTGGGAAAATGAACCCTTGCATTTACAAAAATATCATCCCCAACCCGATTTGTAGGGGCGGTGCCCCCGTGCCTGCCCGATTATGGTCTAAGGGCAACCACGGGGGGATTGCCCCTACAAATATCATTCAATTTGTTTTACACCCCACCCCCAGACTTCACCGGCACCGATAAATTTAACTACCTCCTAACAGACGGCAAACAAATACAAGCCGCCACCGTTAATATCAACATCAACAGCCTCAAACTTGACAACCTTTCCGGCAATAACGGCTTCGTCCTCAACGGCACAGAAGCAGGTAACTTCTCAGGAGTTGCTGTTAGCAAAACCGGAGATATCAACGGCGACAAAATAGACGATATCATAGTCGGATCGTTCGGTGCCGACCCCAATAACGTCAACGCCGCAGGCAAAAGTCAAGTCATCTTTGGCAATCAAAAATTCCCCGCCAGCGTCAATCTTTCCCAACTCAACGGTCAAAATGGTTTCACCCTCAACGGCACCGATGCCGAAGGTTTCAGCGGCGGCACAGTCAGCAGTGCAGGCGATATCAACGGCGACGGCATCAAAGACTTTATTATTGGTGCCTTCGGTGCCGCTGTCAACGGTCAAAATAATGCCGGAAAAACTTACATTGTCTTCGGCACAAACCAAGGATTTCCTGCTAACTTCAACCTAGCTAATTTGAATGGAAATAACGGTTTTGCCGTGACAGGAACCAACACCTTTGACTATGCCGGCCTCTTTGCGACTGGTATTAGCGATATTAATGGCGATCGCATTGACGACGTACTCATCAGCGCACCCGGCCCCCTCGGTGGCACACCCGGTAAAAGCTACGTCATCTACGGCCGCACCACAGGTTTTTCTCCTAACTTAAACCTAGCTGAAATTAACAACAATAACGGCTTTGTTATTAACGGCATTGACGGCAATTCTAGCGGTACTGCCAGCAGTGGCGATATCAACGGCGACGGCATTCCCGACCTCGTAATTGGTGCAGATGGCGGTACTACCAACGGCGGCATTAATGCAGGCAAAACTTACGTTATCTTCGGTCAGCAAGGCGGATTTACTGGCAGCATTAACGTCCCAGAATTAAATGGAACTACCGGAGTTGTCATCGCCGGTCTCACTCCCGAAGAACGTTCTGGAATCGCTCTCACCGCCACAGGAGATATCAACGGTGACGGCAATAAAGACATCGTAATTGGTGCTCCCGGTGCAACAGTTGGCGACCAAATTAATGCAGGCAAAACCTACGTAATTTTTGGCAAAAAAGATGCGTTTCCTGTCATTGTCAATCCGGCTGAATTGAACGGCAGTAACGGCTTTACTATCTTCGGTTTCGATGCCGAAGGGTCAGCCGGAAATGCCGTTAGCTATGCCGGAGATATCAACAAAGATGGCTTTGACGATTTGTTAATAGGAGCCTCCAGCGCCAACTCTGATGATAAAAACAATGCCGGGAAAACATTTGTTGTTTTTGGAAGTAAGGAATTTCCAGCTAATTTCAGCTTAGCAGAAGCTAACGGTAAGAATGCCTTAGTTTTAAATGGAGTAGAAACCGATGGTTTAGTTGGCACTGCTGTCAGCGGTGGCGGAGATATTAACGGCGATGGCATCGACGATATAATTGTTGGCGCACCCGGCAGTTTATTTCAAGATTATCCCGGCAAAAGTTATGCAGTTTTTGGTAGCCGAGGTTTCGGTTTTGCTAACCCTAATAATGGCTTGGAAGGCACTGTTCAGGATGATATTATCAATGGAGCCCAGGAAGATGATACTATTTCCGGCCGCCAAGGAAATGATAAAATCTTTGGCAATGTAGGTCAAGATGTGTTATCAGGAAATCTCAATGATGACTACTTAGATGCTGAGAAAGGGCAAGATATCCTCATCGGTGGAGATGGAAATGATAGCCTTTTTGGCGGACTTGGTAATGACGTACTTAAAGGCGACAATGGCAACGATATCCTCACGGGAGTTGACATCAATGCTATTAACCCCGGAATTGAGGAAATTGACACCTTAACTGGCGGAGGTGGGAGCGATATTTTCGTTTTGGGAGATGTCAATAATACTTATTACGACAATGGCGATACTGACTACGCGCTGATTACTGATTTTAATGCCAGTGAAGATAGTATTCAATTGAACGGGAAAGCCGATGATTATCTGCTAGTTCCTTTCTCGCAAGCTAACCAAACTGGTACGGCAATTTACCGCAAAGCTTCGGCTCAAAATGAGTTAATTAGCATTCTCCAAGGAGGTTCAAATTTGAGCTTAAGCGGTAATTATTTCAGCTTTGTAGGGGCGGGTTAACCGATAAATTCTGCTACCTACAGATAATCTTTATAACCCGCCCCCACCCAACGAATAATCCCTAACAACGATCGCTGAATAACTGTTAAATTCAATTAATTGTTAATTTGTTGGTGGGGTGGGGGCGGGTTTTTATAATTTGTTGGTGGGTGTCAAATATCTAGGCGAACCCGCCCCTACAGACATTATGGTGCGATCGGCTAATAGTAGGGAGTCTACTGGCGCGATCGCACTCTTTTAAAATTGACAAGTCGCAATCTTTTAAAATTGACAAATTTGGCATCTGGCAAAAAATTACGTAAACTCTACCCGATCGCCTCAAACTCACCTTAAGCCAGCTAAAACTCCCTCAAACCTTGACACAGCAAAGTCCCAGAACCATTGTCACCCCCTCAAAATCCCACCATCTCGAAAACAGGCGCTTCCTTTTTCCCAGATATGCGATCGCAGACTCATATTCTGTAATAATCTTTAATAGTTATTTTAAGATTGGCTTACACACTCTATTTTGAGCTATGGGCGATCCAGCCACCGAAGTCAAAACGCTAGATCGACACGAATGCCGCTCCTGCGGCTACGTTTACGAACCGAGAAAGGGTCATGCTCAAAGTCAGATCCCTCCGGGGACGGCCTTTGAAGATTTGCCCCAGACTTGGCGCTGTCCGACTTGCGGTGCGCCGAAGTCCCGATTTCAAAATGTTGGCCAGACTGAAGGCGCTTCTGGATTCAAGGAAAATCGGCGCTACGGGCTGGGTGTCAATACGATGAGTGAATCCCAGAAAAGTTTGCTGATTTTTGGCGGCTTAGCCGTTGGTTTCTTGTTGTTGCTGAGTTTATATGGTTTGCAGTAAGACGATTGTGAGAGTTTGGCAACGAATTGTAATCTTATTGGTTGCTGTGCTAATCTGTGCGGGTTGCAGCACTATTCCTTCTGTGAGTTATAACCCCTGGAAGGTAGTTCCTCTGCCGACTAAAGCTAATTTGCAGGATGTCGCCTTTACTGGCAATCCCCAGCACGGCTGGATTGTGGGTTCTGACACTACTTTACTGGAAACGAAAGACGGCGGAGAAAATTGGCAGGCGATCGCTCTAAATTTAGAAGATGCGATGTCCCGTTTTTCCTCGGTGAGTTTTTCCGGTTCGGAAGGGTGGATTGTCGGACAGCCTTCCGTTTTGCTGCACACTGAGGATGAGGGTAAATCTTGGACTCGCATTGCTCTAAGTAGCCAGCTTCCAGGTTCTCCCAGTACGATTGTAGCTTTAGGGCCCCAGTCTGCCGAGATGACTACTGATGTAGGCGCGATCTATCAAACTGCTGATGGCGGTAAGACTTGGAAAGCCTTAGTACAGGAAGCTTTCGGGGTAGTTCGCAATATCAACCGTTCCCCTGACGGGCAGTATGTGGCGGTTTCGTCAAAGGGTAATTTTTACTCCATTTGGCAACCGGGACAGCCTGCTTGGACTCCTTACAACCGCAACAGTTCTCGCCGTCTCCAAAGTATGGGGTTTGGCAAGGATGGGCGTTTGTGGATGCTGGAGAGAGGCGGCCAAATTCAATTTAGCAATCTTGAAAATCGGGATGAGTGGGGAGAACCTTTTAGTCCCGATCGCAAGGCCAGTTGGGGTTTGCTGGATTTGGCTTACCGAACTGCTGATGAGATTTGGCTGGCTGGTGGCGGGGGTAATTTGCTTTGCAGTTTTGATGGCGGGAAAACTTGGCAAAAAGACCGCGAAGTAGAGGATGTGCCCGCTAATTTTTACAAAATTGTCTTTATGACTCCTGAGAAAGGGTTTATTATCGGTGCGACCGGAACTCTATTGAAATATCAGGGATCGGCGCAACCTGCTTGATAGTAAAATTGTCTTAAAGATTTTGTGTTGAGCTGTTTTCTAGGAGGTATCTAAATGGCTGGTGGTTCAACTGGTGAGCGTCCGTTTGGGGACATTGTTACGAGCGTGCGCTATTGGGTGATTCATAGCATCACCATTCCAGCGCTATTTATTGCTGGCTGGCTGTTTGTACAGACAGGCTTAGCTTATGATGTGTTCGGGACTCCCCGGCCGAATGAGTATTTTACTCAGACTCGCCAAGAAGTGCCGATCGTATCAGACCGTTTTGAAGCTAAGAAACAAGTCGATCAGTTCATTGCTAAGTAATTTAAAAAGGAGTTTGAAAGCATGACTAGCAGAGTCCCTAATAACGAGCCAGTTTCTTATCCGATTTTTACGGTGCGCTGGTTGGCAGTTCACACCCTTGGCGTTCCAACCATTTTCTTTTTGGGCGCGATCGCAGCTATGCAGTTTATTCAACGATAGGAGTTAATCATGCCTGAAAGAGTTCCAAATCCCAATCCACAGCCTGTTGAGTTAAACCGGACTTCTCTGTATTTGGGTCTGTTGCTGATTTTTGTTTTGGGTATCCTGTTTTCTAGTTATTTCTTTAACTAACTAGAAATTTGAACGGGATTTCAAGCTTTTTGATTAGGTCTATTTAGTTTTGATTTAAGAGGTGAATGCTGTGCTTCAATCTGGTCGAATTCCTTTGTGGCTTGTAGCAACTGTTGCTGGTATGGGCGTACTGACGATTTTGGGTATTTTCTTTTACGGAGCTTACGCTGGCTTGGGTTCTTCTATCTAAGAGAGAATCAGGGGAGAGGAATTAAAAATTAAAGATTAAAAATGGCATAAATCTTAGCAATTTTCAATTTTTAATTGAACATTTTTAATTCTGAAATATCTCCCCAAGCCCCTTAAAAATGGGCGCGAAGAGTAATTAAAAGCCTTGACTTTTTTGTATATTTGTGATATAGTCCTGCTCTTTTCCGAGCGGGATTTTTTGTAGTTGGGTTGGTAGGACGGGGTTGGCTAGTTTGCTGGGTTGTTATAGTTGATGTAAGTACCGCATATAGGCAAAAAATGACTAATGTTACTGTAAAACGCTTTACTTTAAGCGAATATCACCATCTCGGAGAAAGGAAGTTATCTATCTATGCTGAGGATGGAATTTCTAATTACTGGATATTTAATTTAATAGATAATTGGTTGGAAGTTTATAGTGAATCTTATCGGGACAGTCAAGGTAAGTTTGGTTATAGGTTGAAACGCATTGTTTTCCCTAATGAGTCGGTAGTGATTCCTAGTTTTCCTGATTTGTCTCTAGATTTATCGGGGGTATTTCCAATGCAGAATTAAAATGATAGGTAAGTATGTCATTGCGAGGAACGAAGCAATCTCCTGTCTTCGCGATTGCTTCGTTTCACTCGCAATGACATGATACTTTCAATCATAATCAAATTGTATTGAAGCAGCTATTTTGAGGTTTTAATTACGCGATGCAGACATCACAAACTGAACAGGAAATGGGAAGTGTGGCGCTAAGTCTTTATGAGACTGATTTTTATGCTTGGACTCAGGAACAAGCGGAATTTTTACGGGATGGGAAATGGACTCAGCTAGATTTAGTTAATTTAATTGAGGAGATTGAATCTTTGGGAAAACAGCAACGTTCTGAATTGCGAAATCGTTTGAGTATTTTGATTGGACATTTGTTAAAATGGGAATATCAATCTAATCGCCGGAGTCGCAGTTGGTTAATGACGATTCGCGTACAGCGTCATGATGTTTTGGAATTGCTGGCAGAAAATCCCAGTCTTAAGCCGTACTTGCAAGAGGGTATTCAAACAGCTTATGAAAAAGGTGTGCTTTTGGCAGCAGGAGAAACGAATTTGCCGATTAAAACTTTTCCGATAGATTGCTGTTATTCACTGGAGAAGATTTTGAGCGATCGCTTTTTTCCGGGTGAATTAGCTCCCAATGATTTGATGGAATAGTGCATAAATCTCCGCTAACCCTACGCTTAAACATTATAATGGATTTAATCACAATCTTAGGACTAACAGCCGCTACCTTGACAACCAGTGCATTTCTACCTCAAGTGATTAAAACCTGGCAAACAAAATCCGCAAAAGATGTCTCTGTCACCATGCTAATTACTTTCTGTATCGGAATTTTCCTCTGGTTAATATACGGGGTTTTTCGTCAAGATTTAGCCATTATTCTTGCCAATGCAGTTACATTAATTCTTAATTTAGCGATTTTATGGCTTAAAATTAGATATGAATGAGATATTATCCAGCTAAAGCTGAATCTGCCAGTGACTCCTGACCTATTTTCCTCTGAACGCCTCCTGTTTACGCCAGCAACCCCTAACGCTGACGCTATCCACACAATTTTTGCTTTTCCCAACGAGTACACTGTTGGCATCACTAGCCTTGGCTATCAAGTGGTTTGGGCAACTTTAGCAACCCGGAGTGATATCGAAGTCAGCCGCTTGTTTACTGATACCCACGAACAATTACCGAGACAGCCAGAATTAGTGGGTTTTTCCTTATCTTGGGAACTCGATTATGTCAATATTCTCAATTTATTGGAATTTTTAGAAGTACCTATTTGGGCATCAAAACGCACAGATAACCATCCGCTTATATTTGGTGGCGGCCCAGTTTTTACTGCCAATCCTGAACCTTTTGCCGATTTTTTTGATGTCATCTTGCTAGGAGATGGCGAAAATCTACTTGCTAATTTCATTAATGCTTACAAAGAAGTTAGGCCAGCAGATAGAAAAACTAAACTCCGTCATTTAGCACAAATACCAGGTGTTTATGTTCCTAGTTTATATGAAGTAACTTATCACGATCTGGCTGGTGGCATTAAGTCTATTTTGCCAGTAGATACAACCATCCCTGGACAAGTTGAAAAACAAACTTATCGCGGAAATGTTTTATCTGCTTCAACTGTAGTCACAGAAAAAGCAGCTTGGGAAAATATTTACATGGTGGAAGTGGTTCGCAGTTGTCCAGAAATGTGTCGTTTCTGTTTAGCAAGTTATCTGACATTGCCATTTAGAACTGCAAGTTTTGAAGACTCGTTAATTCCAGCCATTGAACGCGGTTTAACAGTGACAAATCGCTTGGGTTTGCTAGGTGCTTCTGTGACTCAACACACAGAATTTAAGGAATTATTAGATTATTTAAGTCAACCGAAATATGATGAAGTGCGGTTGAGCATTTCATCAGTAAGGACTAATACTGTAACAGTACAACTAGCAGAAACTCTAGCTAAAAGAGATACTCGTTCTATTACAATCGCAGTGGAAAGTGGTAGCGAACGAGTTCGCAAAATTGTCAATAAAAAACTAAGCAATGATGAGATTATTCAAGCTGCTATCAATGCTAAGTCTGGGGGATTAAAGGGAATTAAGCTTTATGGAATGGTGGGAATTCCTGGTGAAAAATCAGAAGATTTAAACCAAACTGTGGCAATGATGCGGGATATTAAAAAAGCTGCTCCTGGTTTACGTTTAACTTTGGGTTGTAGCACTTTTGTCCCGAAATCTCACACACCTTTTCAGTGGTTTGGAGTGAATAAAGATGCTGAGAAAAGGTTGAAGTTGTTACATAAAGATTTAGGAAAATTAGGTTTAGAATTTCGACCTGAAAGTTATAATTGGTCTGTGATTCAAGGGTTGCTATCGCGGGGAGATAGAAGGTTATCGAAGTTATTGGAATTAGTGCGGCATTATGGAGATTCTTTGGGTAGTTATCGTCGTGCTTTTAAGGAGTTGCGAGGACAGTTGCCTGAGATGGATTTCTACGTTTATGCTGAGTGGGAATTGGAGCTAGTTTTGCCTTGGAGTCACTTAAAAGGGCCGCTACCTGTTGAGACTTTGAAAAAGCATTTAGGGGAGGCTACCAATTACTTTACTAGGAAAAATTGAGATATGATAGACTATAATCTAAATCATGGAAGTACAACCAAGGGAAATTCAGCGTTACATCGCGTCAGATGGCAGAATGCCTTACGATGAGTGGTTTAATTCGCTCCGAGATATCAATGCTCAAGCCAAGATTATCTCTAGGCTTAACCGCATGGCTGATGGTAATTTAGGAGACTATCGCTCAGTGGGGGAAGGAGTATGTGAACTTAAAATCAATTATGGCCCTGGCTACCGAATATATTTTGGACAGATAGGTTCAACTACTGTTACTGTTTGCGAACCAGAAGAAAGCATAAAGACTACTGAAATTCAATCTGAGTTAAGCGTTTCGCAAAGTTCTTAAAAGAGAGTGTGAGAAAATCCCAATTAAATACATCGTCCTAAATAGCTAATAGTTAATTGCTGATTTTTACAATTAACTATTAGCCATTAGCTCACATATTTAGCTTTTAACAAATCTAGTGGCCAATTCCTACATAGTGGAAACCAGCGGCTTCCAGACTCTTTCTGTCTAAAAAATTACGGCCGTCAATCATCACCGGATGGTTCATCAGCTTCGCCATTTTCCCATAGTCTAAGTTGCGGAACTGTTGCCAGTCTGTTACTAAAACTAAAGCATCACAACCATCGGCTAAGCGTTCGGGATCGGTTTCTACCATCACTCCAGACAAACCGTGACGCATTCCAGTTTGCGAAACAATCGGGTCATAAGCTTTGACTTTCGCTCCCAATCGATTGAGATTTTCGATTAAATTCAACGATGGTGCATCGCGCAAGTCGTCAGTATCCGGCTTGAAAGTTAAGCCAAGCAATCCCACCGTTTTACCTTTGAGAATTTTCAGCACTTGCTGCAATTTTTCAATCGCAATTGTACGCTGGCGCTCATTAACTTCGACTGCTGCTTTCAGTAAGTGTGCATCATAGCCATAGTCATCAGCGGTATGAACTAACGCAGAAACATCTTTGGGGAAACACGAACCCCCCCAGCCAATTCCTGCTTGTAAAAACTTGCCACCAATCCGGGAATCTAAACCAATACCTTTGGCAATTTGTACGACATCTGCACCGACGCGATCGCAAATATTTGCAACTTCATTAATAAAGCTAATCTTAGTAGCTAAGAAAGCATTAGCTGCGTACTTGATCATCTCAGCAGAACTAATATCTGTCACCACCACAGGTACCGGTGGCAATGATTGATCTTCGCTATGCTTACGCTCAATAATTGGCGTGTACAGTTGCGTCATCATATCGATTCCGCGCTGGCTATTGCTTCCCAAAACAATCCGATCTGGGTTGAAAGTATCGTAAACAGCGGAGCCTTCCCGCAAAAATTCGGGGTTGCTAACTACATCAAATTGAGCGCCGCTTTTTTCTGCAACTTCCTCATTACTAACCTCGCCATCTCCTACCTTAGCTTTTTGGCGCTCTGCAAGTCCATCAAGTACAATCATCCGCACCCAGTCGCCTGAACCAATTGGTACTGTGGATTTATTTACGATTACTTTGTACTCGCCATCCAAGTGAGTACCAATCCCGCGAGCGACGGCTTCCACGTAGCGGGTATCGCTTTCTCCAGTAGGTAAAGGAGGCGTTCCCACTGCAATAAATAAAATATCACCGTGAGCCACACCTGCGGCCAAATCAGAGGTAAATTCTAGTTTTCCCGATTGCGAAGCTGACTGCATGATCTCCGAAAGTCCTGGCTCAAAAATCGGTGACTGTCCAGATTTCATTAACTTCACTTTTTCTTCGTTGTTGTCTACACAGATGACGTGATGACCGATGTGAGCCAAGCAGGTTCCTGTAACTAAGCCAACGTATCCCGTACCAATGACACAAACACGCATACAATTATCCTCAAAGTAAGTAATGAAATTTAGGAATTGCTAATTGTTAACTGTTAACTGTTAACTGTTAACTGTTAACTGTTAACTGTTAACTGTTAACTGTTAAAAAGCAACTAACTATTAAGAAGGCGATCGCGAAAATCATCGATAGTCAACTTTAAACCTTCAGCCAAGGGAACTTTTGGTTCCCACCCTAACCAAGTTTTAGCACGGGTAATATCTGGTTGTCGCTGTTTGGGGTCATCTTGCGGTAACGGCTTATAGATAATTTCCGTACCTGGATTTACCATCTCCTGAATTTTCTGAGCCAATTGTAAGATAGTATATTCACCCGGATTTCCTAAATTCATAGGCCCAATATTATCGCCATTCATCAGGCCCATTATCCCTTCCACCAAGTCAGAAACATAACAAAAACTTCGCGTTTGAGAACCATCTCCGTAAACAGTTAGTGGTATTCCTCGCAAAGCTTGGACGATAAAATTACTTACCACTCGGCCGTCATTTTCTAACATTCTGGTGCCATAAGTATTATGACAACAAACGCAGTAATTACCGCCTACAAAATTTTCCCCATCGGGAACTGAAAAGTCGTAGACATCCTCATCGATTTCAAACTTTTCTATGGCTTTAACTTTTCCCCAAGCTAAATCTCCTGTAATTTTAGCTTGCAGTTTTTGTTTGACATTAGCAAGATTGAGGATGCTATAGTCGTCTAACCCTTGAACCGTTATCCGGTAAGACTTGTACTTTTTGCTGTCTCCTTTGCGGACAGTGGTCTCAAATTCCGATACACTTCCAACTATCCCGAAGTTAGCTAGAATTAGCACCAGTTTTTCAATTATTTTTTGGCTAGAACTGTTAAACACTAGCAGCGAACCCGTTGTCTTAGCATCAAGATTGCCATCACCTTCCCAGAAACCATGCAAAAAGTGAACTAACTGTGATTTGGGAAGTTGTAAAATCCAATTGGGTATATCTTTTTTGGTGCTTAATTCTTTGCTAAATCCCAAAACATTGACAACCAGATCGACAATAATTTTTGATCTGATGTGAACTGATGGTGCTCTTTTCTCCTCTGGGTCAAATCGGATTTCACACTCGCAGCCAAATAACTCTCGCGTCACCTCGATCAGTTTTTCCAAGTATTTGACATTTGAGCTAAATACAAGCTGGCGGTCTTTTTCGGTATGAATTAAACAGCCTTCTGCTAAGTAAAATCCTAAAAACCATAGAAAATCACTAACATTTTCTATGTAATTTTTGATTTCCTTGACAGATTGGTAGCCAGCAATTCTCTCTTTTTTCGTCAAAGGCAATCCTAGTTCTTGCCAAAGTTGCCAAGGCATTTTATTGGCAGCTTCGTATTTTTTGATGGTGCTGAAGTATTGACGATTGCTGATTCCTTTTTGAGCAAAATATTTATATATTTGCTCTCGGAATTTTTCTAAGTATGCGATCGCATCTTCACTCACTACCCACAAGCCAGGGGCGTTAATTTTATCACTGATGTAAAAAGGGTCTAAAGGACGCTCCATAAACGGAATGTAACTGGGAACAGCTACTTTATCCCCAACCTTTAAATCTTTGCCAAACACGGCTTGAGGTAATCCTTCCTCGTCGCAAGTAAATAAACTGTGATCTTCAGTAATTTTTACTTCCTTACCCCAGGTTGTCGTAATTTTATACCCTGGCTTCGTTACTTTGTGTTTCCAAATTGCTGAAATTGGTTTTAATCGCATTTTTCCCTGTTCATCAAAACAAGGTACAGAAACATTTGAGATGTCTTCTCCAATGCGGCTGTAGCATTCCTCAAATGTTTCGTAATAAAGGCGATCGTCTTTGTAATAGATCACCTTTTGATCGCCTGTCAAACTGTTAAAAATTCGCACTACCCGAATGTCTACACCATTTTGGCGATGATAATCAAAGGCCAAAGTTTCAGCTACTCGTTTTCCTTCGTCATAACACGAACGAATCCCAATACAATTGACATTTCCCCAATAATCCTCTGTTTGGGGATGTACGCTGGGATCGCCGTAAACTTCGGAAGTGGATGCTAACAAAATTCTGGCTTTCACCCGCTTTGCTAAACCCAGCATATTCATTGTCCCCATCACATTAGTTTTAATGGTTTTGACGGGGTTATACTGATAGTGAACTGGCGAAGCTGGGCAAGCTAAATGATAGATTTGATCGGCTTCTAAGCGAATCGGTTCTGTAATATCGTGCCGGATTAGTTCAAAATAAGGATTGTCCATCCATTTGAGGATGTTGCGCTTAGTCCCGGTGTAAAAATTATCAAGACAAATTACCTCATTTCCCTGGGCCATTAAGCGATCGATGAGATGGGAACCGATAAAACCTGCTCCACCTGTGACTAATATTCTCATTATTTGCGCTACTGAGTTGTTGACAAGAAGCTATCTTCGATATAAGCTCTATCCTTAGCTCCAAAATAACAAAAACTGCGCCTGATACAATGTTCGCAACGCAGAATTTATCAAATCTTCATTATTGTAACCAAATCAAGATTATGGCTGATCCAGTCGTAACACGGCCATGAACGCTTCTTGGGGTACATCTACTGTCCCTACAGACTTCATGCGCTTTTTACCTTTCGCCTGCTTCTGTAACAGTTTTTTCTTACGGGAAATGTCACCGCCGTAACATTTGGCGAGGACATCTTTACGCAAGGCGGGAATGTGTTCGCTGGCGATTACTTTACTGCCAATAGAAGCTTGAATGGGAACCTTAAACTGGTGACGGGGAATCAATTCTTTGAGTTTTTCCGTCATTCCTCGGCCTACATTGTAAGCTTTGTCCCGGTGGACGATCATTGCTAAGGCATCAACGGGCTCGGCGTTAATTAGAATGTCCAGTTTTACCAGAGGATTTTCGCGGTAGCCGATGATGTGATATTCCATGCTGGCATAGCCGCGCGATCGCGACTTCATCTGATCGAAAAAGTCTGTCACTACCTCCGCCAAAGGCAACTCGTAAGTTAAAGTTGTCCGCCCCTTAGCGAGATATTTCATGTCCTTAAACACGCCTCGGCGGTTCTGACTTAACTCCATCAGCGCCCCCACGTAACCCTCTGGCGCGATCATTTCTACCTGAACGTAAGGTTCCTCTATTTTCTGGCGTAACTGAGGGTCTGGCAAGTGGCTGGGGTTGTCAATCATTACGACTTCCCCTTTAATCGTCGTCACTTGATAGACCACAGAAGGAGCTGTAACGATCAAATTCAGATTATATTCCCGCTCTAACCGTTCCTGCACGATTTCCATGTGTAGCAAGCCCAAAAAGCCGCAGCGGAAGCCAAAACCCATCGCGCTTGATGTTTCCGGTTCGTAAGCCAAGGCTGCATCGTTCAGCTTCAGCTTTTCCAAAGCTTCCCGCAAGTCGGGAAATTGATCTGCGTCGATGGGAAATAAGCCGCAAAATACCATCGGCTTTGCCTCAGTGTAACCAGGCCAAGGTTCCGAGGCCTTATTTTTTGCCAGAGTAATTGTATCGCCTACACGGGCATCGGCCACAGCTTTAATGGCAGCGGCGATGTAACCCACTTCACCAGCGTGGAGCTCGTCTACCTGCACTTGGGTGGGGGAAAGGATGCCTAACTCGTCGATTTCGTATTCCTTCTCAGAGGCCATCAAGTGAATGCGATCGCCCTTTTTCACCGTCCCATCCATCACCCGAAAATATACAATTACCCCGCGATAGATGTCGTAATAACTGTCAAAAATCAGCGCCCGTAAAGGTTTCGATACAGTATCCTGGGGCGGCGGTACTAGGCGGACAATTGACTCCAAAATCTCGTCAATCCCAATCCCCTCTTTTGCCGAAGCTGGAATTGCCCCAGAACAGTCTAAGCCAATAATTTCTTCAATTTCGCTTTTTACCCGATCTGGTTCCGCCCCCGGCAGGTCAATTTTATTCAAAACCGGAATAATTTCTAAATTATTTTCCAGGGCGAGGTAGACATTTGCCAGAGTTTGTGCTTCCACACCTTGAGAAGCATCTACCACCAACAGCGCACCTTCGCAGGCAGCCAGCGATCGCGATACCTCGTAGGAAAAATCTACGTGCCCGGGAGTATCAATTAAATTCAGCACGTACTGCTGACCATCCTTAGCAGTGTAATTCATCCGAGCCGCTTGCAGCTTAATCGTAATGCCGCGCTCCCGTTCGAGATCCATCGAGTCTAAAAATTGCTCTTTCATCTCGCGATCGCCCACCGTCCCAGTCGCCTGCAACAGGCGATCGGCCAAAGTAGACTTCCCGTGGTCAATGTGAGCGATGATCGAAAAGTTACGAATGCGAGAAACAGGAACGCTAGTCATAAGAGCCGGCAATGGATGCTTTTTGTTGTATCATTACACACGCTGAGGCGAAACACTTGTAATCCTTCCCTCCCTTCATAATTGTACAGGAGGGATTGGGGATGTTGGCAAAGCCCCTGCCTCGGAACATTCCTCTCTGAGCCAAGGCGATCGCGATTCAGTAGATGCCAAGAGTTACCACTCCTTGACAAAAGGCGCATAATTTCATGGTACTATTAGAATTGGGGACGGAAATATGGTACAAAAAATATCTGTTTTTAATAGCCATAAATCCCTATTTAGCGGCAAGTTATACATTCCTTAAAAAGAAAAATCCATAAGTTTCTATTAGGAACTTCAACAAAACTACTTCTTCCTGGTTAAGGATTTCGTGATTCTGACACTCCCACCCTTAAAGGCGATGGGTTTCCATTTTGGAGCATTTATATGAACGAGCAAACCATCCCCCCCCACAGTTCAGCCGACAAGGTGGAAGTGTCTGTCCACTTAGATTCTGAACTATTAGATCAAATTAAGCACCTGACAAATGACCCTAGCAAGGTGATAGAAACTGCGATTCGCCAGTGGCTTAGAGGCGAACGTCGCGAAGATGAGCTAGCCTTGAGTCTCCGCCGCAACCCCCCTGTCCCCCCACGTGGCGAGTGGAACGATTGATACAAGAGAGCAGATCGGAAGACGAGAAAGATGGGGAGCGGGAAACTGGGAAACTGGGTTCGATTTAACTTCCTCATCTCCCCCGCTCCTCCGCTCCTCCGCTCCCCCGCTCCCCCTCTCCCCCTCCCCTTGCAGTTTCCAGTGGTAATCGATGAACTCTGATGCTGATTTCCAGCTTTCGAGCCTAGCCTCTAACGACTTTTTGCAAGAGTTAGGGGCAGAGTTAGTATTTACCCAGGATGCTTCTGGCAAATATCTATCTTTTTACTGGCAACAAGCCGATCGCTACAAACTGAGCCCAGAAAAAATCGTAGGTTGTCAGATGAGCGAAACTTTTGGGCCAGTGGCGATCGCACCCTATCTCGATCGAGTGCGCCGCGCGATTAATGGTCAAATGCCAGAACGATTCAGCTATCCATTTTCCTACGAAGACCAGTATTTTCCCTTCGACCTAGTAATTAGTCCGGTTCTAACAGCCAATGGCAAAGCAACCAAAGTTCTAGTTATGGGACGAATGTTACCTCATAAACTGAACGCTCAAGCCATTAATTCCCAAGAATTAATCGCCTATCCAGCTTTAGCCTCTAATTTGGATTTGCACCAAAAAATGTTAATTCAAATTGCTGGGAGTATCCGCCGCACGCTCCCTCCCAGTTCTGAGTTGTATCATAAAATCCTGTCGCAAATTGCTCAGAATATTCGCCGTACTCTCGATTTAAAGACAATTTGGCAGCAAACTGTTGACAGTTTAGGACAAGTTTTAGGAGTAACGCGCTGCATTATTTGTGCTTATAAAGAAGAGGACGAAAATTACGAACCCTCAGAATCTAATCCTATATTTAAGGTAGTAGCTGAATATCACCAAGAAGCTTACCCTTCGATGCTGGGTTTAGAGCTGTCAGAAGCGAATCAGCCTGGTTGGAGTCAGGCTTTAGCTAGCCTGGAACCCTTAGCAGTAGAGCGTATCCCTGTTACTAACGACTCATTTGAGCCGTATTCAGTGCTGGTAGCAGCTACCTCCTATCAAGACCAACCCAATGCTTTGATTTGCTTGCACCAGTGTAATAGTGTCCGCCAATGGAGCCCAGTTGAAGTAGAATTTGTGCGGGAGTTAGCTGTACAAGTTGGGACTGCGATCGCCCACGCTACACTCTATCAAGAATTAGAACAAGCTCGTGCCGAAGCTGTAGCTTTATCCCAACTCAAAAGCCAGTTTCTAGCCAATACCTCCCACGAACTTCGCACTCCTCTTAACGGAATGCTTGGCTTTCTCAAGTTAGTGATGGATGGTATGGCAGACGATCCAGAGGAAGAACATCAATTTATTCAAGAAGCTTATCGATCGGCGCTGCACTTGCTAAATCTCATCAATGACGTTTTGGATATTGCCAAAATTGAAGCAGGGAAAATGCAGTTAGAACTCGCCCCTATTAAACTAAATGAACTGTTGCAGGAAGTAGAAAACTTTACGCAGGCTCAGTTGCAGCAAAAGCAGTTAAATTTTAAAATTCAAAAGCCTGCAACTGAAGATGAAATTATTGTCTATGGCAACTATCAACGCCTGCTACAAGTGCTGTTAAACTTGGTAGGAAATGCGATTAAATTTACCCATGAAGGGGGAATTAGCATCAGCATGGAAACGATCAAGAAAAAGATAGTTATTCAGAACCGCGAACTACCAGGTATGGTAAAAATTAGAGTTGCGGATACGGGGATTGGGGTTTCTTTGGATAAACAAGAGAAACTATTTCAGTCTTTCTTCCAAGTAGATGGCGATCGCACTAGGCAATATGGCGGAACTGGTTTGGGTTTAGCAATTTCCCAAAAATTGGTAGAAGCAATGAGGGGAACGGTCAATTTTTATAGTATGGGAGAAGGATTGGGATCGACTGTGACATTTACAGTGCCACTATATCAAGAACCGGTGATGATTTCTACACAATCCGCTGAATCCCTTGATTTTTTTACTCTTGATTGAAACTTATAGCTAGGGGCTAGGGACTAGGGGCTAGGGGCTAGGGAAGAGGGGAAGAGAGTCAATGATTTGGGTGATCAGCGAATGTCTAACTGCCGAGAAGGTTGCTATAACTTAAATTGATGGCGAAGCTTTCTGACGGTGAAAATCTAGGGGCTCAACTATAAATTTTCGCCTGAATGCTTCGCCCAGGCTACATACTTTCTCTGACTGCTTGAAGTTGTTCCGTTGAAATTTCCTGAGTTTCGCCAGCAAAATCATTATCTGGTGTCAAAAATAGCATACAGTGACATTCCTTACGTTCGCGCATGGGAATACAAGGGCAATTCCAGTATGCGGCTTTTACTTCTGCTTCTTTATCTTCGTAGTGGCGGCAGGGACATAAGGGAGCACCCAGTTCGTCTTTGTGCTTGGCGAGTCCTTCAATCACTACAGCGGTGACAGAAGGTTCAACACAGAAGTAAGTGCCGGTGCGCTTAGCATAGGTTTCGGAGAAATTCTTCATCGCCTCCAGAGTTTTTGGGCTGGAGAGTTTTGTGTTTTCTGTTGTTTGCATAGTTTAGATGTTATGACGAATTTACACTCCCCGGTCTAAAGATACGGGGATTCTTAACAACAACCTTATGTTAACTTTATCACGCCTGTTGAATATAATGCCGCAATTTAAGTAGCTAGGTTATTTGCTATGGTTGGGAGCACCAAGTGAGGGAAACTCTTGAGTAAAAAAGCCTAGATCAAGCACCGGGCAATAGTTGCCACTACTGACTCGGCTAACTCTTTGAGGGCATAACCCCCTTCTAAACCAAACAAAATGCGGCGGGTAATCTGAAGGCAGTAGTCAGTAAAAACCCCATAATCGGCAGGCAAGAGCGTAATGCTTGCTAAGGGATCGGCGGCATTGCCATCGTAACCAGCGCTGACAATCAACAAATCTGGCTTAAATTTGGATAAAAATGGCATAACTTGAGATTCAAAGGCGCTGCGGTATTCGGTGATGCCACTACCGGGATACAGGGGAAGGTTGAGTACATTGTCGTAGATCCCGCGTTCGTCTGCATAGCCAGTTCCCGGATAGCAGGGAGATTGGTGTAGGGAACAGAAAGCGATTTGGCGGTTATTTTCAACTAGGGATTGGGTGCCGTTGCCATGATGTACGTCCCAATCGAGGATAGCTACTCGGCTAATTCCTGGCTGTTCGAGAGCGTAGTGAGCGGCGATCGCAGCGTTAGAAAATAAGCAGAAACCCATGCCACGATCTCTCTCAGCATGGTGTCCAGGGGGTCTTGCTAGTAC
This sequence comes from Kamptonema sp. UHCC 0994, assembly GCF_029167235.1. Lineage (GTDB taxonomy): Bacteria > Cyanobacteriota > Cyanobacteriia > Cyanobacteriales > Microcoleaceae > Kamptonema. Next base: position 49,740 of record NZ_JARFTR010000046.1, read on the forward strand.
GAAAGCTGGTTCATCATTCGCTAAGGCGCGATCGACACCATCGAGCCAAGCGCTGATTGCTAATAATGCCACATCGTAACTATCGGCGGAAACGGGCGTGTCGCCATCTAAGTAGCCGCCGCCTCGTTTTGCCAAGTATTCGACTTCCTGAATGTATTTCTGCGAGTGAACCTTTTTTAGAACCGCAGTTAATAACGCGCTGCGCTTGTCAACAGGTGTGGGCAACTGCCAATCAAGCTCAGGGGCACAAGGAGCAACTTTGAGAGCTTCCACGATCGCACTTAAACGCTCTGGCCGCTCTGGATGAAGCATACCAGTCTTGTGCAGTAAAAAATCCTCAGAGTAGATGACAGGTAGCATAGACAGTTTGGAGTTTTGTACCAGATGGAAGCGATCGCCAGAAGGAGTTATTTTTCAGATTTAGCTCAATCCGTATGATAACCCGCCTTGATGCTCAAGTAACGATCTCTTTAGCTAGGCAGTCTGAGCTTGGGCGATCGCCTATTGGCTGAATCTGAGTTCGGTTAGCTATTAAGCCTCATAGCGCGATCGCCTTAAGATCCAAAGTTATCAGTTGAATTCTTTCTGATCAAGAGCATACCTCACAGCCTCTTTATTGCTACCTGGAAACTTCATCTCAATAAAGTTTTTTTCAAATTTCAAGCCTGCTTTTTCCATGACGCGAATCGAGCCAGAGTTAACCGCTAAAGCCTTAGCAAAAACGCGCTCCGTACCCAATTCAGTAAATCCTTTATGAATCAGTGCGATCGCACCTTCCGTTGCATAGCCTTTACCCCATAATGCTCTTTTTAAGCGATAGCCAAGCTCTATATCTTCGCCACCATCTAAAGGCGGGCGAAAATGAAACCAACCGATAAATTTACCGCTCAATTTTTCCTCTACTGCCCAATATCCATAGCCTTGATAATCATCATAATATTTGAGAAATCCTGGCAGAATTAGAGAGCGAATCTGTTCGCGATCGCTAGACTGTCCCCCATTAATATACCGCATTACTTCAGCGTCGCTATCCAACTCATATAAGTTATCAACATCCGCCTCAGTAAAGTAACGGAGAATCAAACGTTCTGTGTCCAGAAAAACCTTCACGGTGGCTCCCAATTAAATGTTTGATTTATGGCTGCACGTAGCGGCTAAAAATGGTCATATTGTGCTATAATTTTAGGCGTAACTCGCAATATTTGGCAACTCAACCGAAGATAAACCGATTTTAACGCATCTTCCTGGTTTCTAGCTGCCAAATTCAGAATTTTATGGAGTATTTCATCGTATGAGCACCTCTGAGTCGCGGATTATCCCGACGGATCTGCGGAATGAGATGTCCCGGTCTTACCTAGAATACGCCATGAGCGTAATTGTAGGCCGGGCTCTACCAGATGCCAGAGACGGTCTTAAGCCTGTTCACCGCCGCATTCTCTATGCTATGAACGAGCTAGGCTTGACTCCCGATCGACCTTTCCGCAAATGCGCCCGCGTTGTGGGGGAGGTGCTGGGGAAATATCACCCGCACGGGGATACGGCGGTGTACGACGCTTTAGTGCGGATGGCTCAGGATTTCTCGATGCGCCAACCCCTGATCGACGGGCACGGTAATTTTGGTTCTGTTGACAACGATCCGCCGGCGGCGATGCGTTACACGGAGTGCCGGCTAACACCGCTGACTAGCGACGCGATGCTGCGCGATATCGACTCGGAAACCGTCGATTTTGGCGATAATTTCGATGGTTCGCAGCAGGAACCGCTGGTTTTACCATCACGCATCCCCCAAATTTTAGTCAATGGTTCTTCGGGGATCGCTGTGGGAATGGCGACGAACATTCCGCCGCACAATGTGGGAGAAGTAATTGAAGGTTTAATGGCATTAATTGCCAATCCAGAAATTACTGATATTGAATTAATGCAGTACATTCCCGGCCCCGATTTTCCAACGGGGGCGCAGATTTTAGGGAAAGCCAGCATCCGGGAAGCTTACACTACTGGTAGGGGTTCGATTACAATGCGCGGCGTAGCTGCGATCGAAACTATTGAACATCCAGGTAGACCAGACAAAGAAGCAATTATTATCACAGCATTGCCTTACCAAACTAATAAGGCGGCGCTGATTGAAAAGATTGCAGAAATGGTGAATGAAAAGCGTCTGGAGGGAATTTCTGATATTAGAGATGAGAGCGATCGCGATGGTATGCGCGTCGTGATCGAGCTCAAACGAGATGCTTATCCCCGCGTTGTTCTCAACAATCTTTACAAACAAACTCCCCTACAAGCTAACTTCGGGGCAAATATGCTCGCGCTAGTAAATGGGGAACCTCAATTACTTTCGCTTAAGCAGTTTCTCAGCGTCTTCTTAGATTTTCGCATTGAGACAATTACGCGGCGGACTCAATACGAACTGCGAAAAGCAGAAGAACGCGATCATTTACTCCAAGGTTTATTAATTGCCTTGGACAATTTGGATGCTATTATTCACCTAATTCGTAGTGCTGCTGATACGGCAACAGCGAAACAGGAATTAATAGATACTTACGGTTTGTCAGAGGTACAGTCAGATGCAATTTTGCAAATGCAACTCCGACGTTTAACTGCCTTGGAAGCGCAGAAAATTACTCAAGAACACGAAGAGTTACTGGAGAAAATTACCGACTTACTAGATATTTTGGCAAAGCGGGAGCGCATTCTTGAAATCATCCAAACAGAAGTCGCCGAAATCAAACTCAAGTTTGCCTCACCGCGCCGAACTGTTATTGAGCACGCTGAAGGGGAAATCGACGAAACCGATTTAATTGCCAACGAACAAGCCATCATTTTACTGACAGAACAAGGCTACATTAAACGAATGCCCGTCAGCACTTTTGAGGCTCAAAATCGCGCTACTCGGGGCAAAGCTGGCACGAAAATGAAAGAGGACGACGGCGTTGAACATTTCCTCTCCTGCTGCGACCACGACAGCGTTTTATTCTTTAGCGACAGAGGCGTTGTTTACTGTCTCAGAAGTTATCAAATACCAGTCAGTTCTCGCACTGCGCGAGGGACTCCGATTGTACAATTGCTACCTATTCCGATTGAAGAAAAAATCACTTCTCTCGTATCAGTGACAGAATTTAGCAATGAAGAATACTTAGTAATGCTGACTCGCAGCGGCTTTATTAAGAAGACTGTATTGTCTGCTTTTAGTAACATCCGCGCTAACGGTTTAATCGCTATCTCTCTCGAAGAAGGCGACCAATTGCGGTGGGTGCGGCTAGCAAGAGTTGACGACAGTATTATCATCGGTTCGCGTCAAGGAATGACAATTCATTTCCGAACTAATCACGAACAATTGCGCCCAGTTGGTCGAGCAACGCGGGGGGTAAAGTCCATGAAATTGCGAGCAGGCGATGAGCTGATTGGCATGGATATTTTGCCTAGTTCAATTGTTGCTAGTATTGCCGAGTTGGAAACTGAAGACCCGGAATTGGAAGCCGAGGAAACTGAATTGGAAGCCGAGGAAATTGAAGTGCAAGCCGAGGAAATTGAAGTGCAAGTCGAGGAAATTGAAGGCGGTGATGCTGAAGAAATCCCCACTGCTAGCAGTCAAGGCCCTTGGGCGCTGGTAATTACTACAAATGGTTACGGCAAGCGCGTTCCTGTTACTCAATTCCGGTTGCAAAGACGTGCTGGCAAGGGTTTAACGGCTACAAAATTTAAGTCGAAAAAGGCTAAAGATTCTGTGGCTGCGTTGCGAATTGTCAATGAAAATGACGAGTTGATGATCGTTACTAGCAGAGGTATTATTATCCGTCAGACTATCAATGCAATTTCTACACAATCCCGGAATGCAACGGGTGTGCGAGTGCAGCGTTTGGATGAGGATGATTCAATTGTGGCTGTAGCTTTGGTACCGCTATCTGGTGAAGAATCAGAGTCAGAGGAGGCTGTAGATTTGGTGTCAATATCTGCTGAAGAATCAGAGTCAGAGGAGACTATAGATTTGGTGTCGATATCTGCTGAAGAATCAAAATCAGAGTTGGCGGAGATGGAGTAATTTCTTCAGTTTATCAGGGTGGGCATTGCCACCCTGTAACGCCGCCCTCTGGGCGGTTTTTCACCGCCCAGAGGGCGGCGTTACAAAGGTAATAGTATTAAATTTTAGATGTGGATACTAAAGAATCTAAAAAGTCATAATCTACAGCTTGATACCAGTAAAAAATTCCGCTTAGCAATTGTATTTATCAGTGGTATTTTAATGGCTTTAGCAACTGCACCTGTAAGTGCTTGGCCTTTATCCTGGGTAGCATTAGCACCTTTGTGGGTGATGGTTGCTAGTTATGAAAAGCCAACAGTAAAAGGAAAAAAACAAAGTTTTTTCGTTCTTCCCTCTTCCTTCTTCCTTCTTCCTTCCCTGTGGGGAATTGGCTATCATGGGTTAGCTTTATCTTGGATAATGGGGATTCACCCCATGACTTGGTTGGGAGTTCCTTGGTGGCCAAGTTTAGCGATCGCACTTTTTTGTTGGGCATTTATCACCTTCTGGGGAGCCGCATTAGTAGCTGTCTGGGCGTGGCTATTTATAATTATTGACTCTATTCCTTTACCAGAAAAAGATAGAGGTAGAGCATCTAAAGTTTCTAGCTTAATTCGCGTCTTAATTGGTACTGCTGTGTGGTGTATTTTAGAATATATTTGGAGTTCAGGTTCGCTGTGGTGGACCTCTCTATCTTATACTCAAAGTCCGCACAATTTAGCAATTTTACACCTCGGCCAACTTTCGGGGCCTAGTGGTGTAACAGCAGCTATTGTAGCAGTTAATGGCTTAATTGCTGAAGCTTGGATTGAAGGAAGAAGGAAGAAGGAAGAAGGAAGGAGGGTTGATTTTATTCCTTATCTTTTACCTGCGACATTCTGCCTAATTGTGCATCTTATCGGTTTTAGTTTATATAGCTTGCCTTTGAATGAAGAGGCAAGATCCCAGTTAAAAATAGGAATTATTCAGGGAAATGTACCCAACGAAATTAAATTTAACTCTGAAGGTTGGCGTAGAGCTATGGAAGGCTACACTACAGGATATCAAAACTTAGCTAACCAAGGTGTAGATGCTGTATTAATCCCAGAGACAGCTTTGCCGTTTGTTTGGACAAATCCTAATCAACGTTCTTACCTTTCTTTATTTCAAGCTATTCTCGCTCAAAAAGTTGTTGCTTGGGTAGGGGGATTTGGACAACAGGAAGATAGCATTACAAATAGCTTGTTTACTATCAACGGTAAGGGTGAAATTCTCAGCCGCTATGATAAAACTAAGCTAGTACCATTGGGAGAATATATTCCCTTTGAACAATTTATTGGCGGTATTATTAATCGGCTTTCTCCTTTAGATTCCCATCTGGTAGCTGGTAAATCTAAGCAATTATTTGATACACCTTTTGGTAGAGCGATTGTCGGTATTTGCTATGACTCAGCTTTTACTGAACATTTCCGCCTTCAGGCGGCGATGGGGGGTGAATTTATCCTGACTGCTTCTAATGATGCTCATTATAATTCATCTATGATGGCTCAACATCATGCTCAAGATTTGATGAGAGGAATTGAAACTGATAGGTGGGTGGTAAGAGCAACTAATACGGGTTATTCTGCTTTTGTTAATCCTCGTGGCGAGACGTTGTGGATATCTGGTGTTAACACTTATGAAGTCCAGGCTGGTAATATTTATCGGCGTAAAACTCAGACTTTGTATGTGCGATGGGGGGATTGGTTAACACCTTTATTGTTAGTATTGGGTGCGAGTAGCAGGTACGTAGTTGCGCTTCAGCGCTCTTAATTCAGCTCAAAAGAGAGCTGATTGCTATTATTTCCCTACAATGTCAGCGTTTACGCTGGGAGACAAAGAAACTAAATCATCAATATTGCGCTGCATCGTTGCACAAATAGTATCTAAAGGCAAATCATTAGGATCGTGACCAAAGGGATTTTCGATTTCAATTCCAATTTCTTCAATCCCAAATAAAGTAAAACTAACTAAAGCCGCTACCAAACCAGTTCCCCAACCCAACTCCTCCACCAGTTGAAAAGGAAGTGATAAGCAATAAAGCAATAATAGCTGTTTAAGGTGAATTGCATAAGCTAAAGGTATGGGGGTCTTCAAAATCCGCTCGCAGCCCCCTAACGCATCTACCATATTGTTAATTAACTCCTGCATGGCAGTTAGCCGATAGACATCGAGACACTTTCGGTTATACTGCTTATTCAAATAGTCTCCAATCCAAAAGGCAATTTCTAACGGTGGATTGTTCATTGACTTAAGTTTTTGATACTGTAATGGAGACAAAAATCGCTCCAATTCGGCACTCACAGGCTCCTGACGTAGGTGCAACTTCATCGCCACCGCAAAAGCCGGTAATAGACGCAGTGCTAACTTTTTTTCGATAAAATCCTGTGGTTCCTTTTCGTCAACTGCTACCCAGATTTGACGTGCTAAATTCCGAACAGTATTAACTAAATTACCCCAAAATTTTCGACCTTCCCAAAATCTATCGTAGGCTGTGTTTGTCCTGAAAACTAATAATAAACCGAGGACGATACTAGGTACAATACTAGACAAAATTGGCAAAGATACGGGCAAGTTGAGAAAGTCCAGCAGCGAAATAAAAAACCCAAATCCACCGCACAGGAAAACGCGGGGTAAAATCGTAGGAATGACAGATCCCCGTAACTTCAATGCGGTTCTAAACCAGGGTCTTTTTTCAAGCTTCATAACATCTCCTCTGTTACCTACTATCAAGCGATACAGGCTACCGCCCGATCGCATAATATTTTACTGTTTTTTTAACTCTCCTCAGAGTATTAGCATCCAGTATTTATCCAAATAAATTTGGATTTTACCTAAAAATGTCTCCTCTTGTTTATTTTGATTTAGGCACTTAATTAGGTAATATAGTCTGAGTATCTTTAAACAAAAACTTCCGTGCAACAGCACTCAACTCCTCAGTCTCCGCGCGATCGCACTTTGCCTAATCAGCGGTGGCAAATCTACCCATCGCAGGCACAACAAGCCGAAAATTTGGCCCAAGAAATTGGCTTGTCACCGTTGCTAGCACAGGTACTCATTAATCGGGGGATTGAATCTGCACAAGGGGTGCAAGCATTCTTAGAACCCGAATTGGAAGTTTTGCCACCGCCAATGCAGGATTTTCCCGACTTAGCGATGAGTGTGGAGTTATTGCATGAAGCAATATCTCAGGGTCAAAAAATTGCTATTTGCGGTGACTATGATGCTGATGGCATGACGAGTACGGCACTTTTGTTGCGAAGTCTCAAAACTTTGGGTGCGAAGGTTGATTATGCTATTCCTAGTCGAATGCGCGAAGGCTATGGAATTAATGAGCGGATTGTTGAGGAATTTAAGAGCGAAGGTGTTAGCCTAATTCTAACTGTCGATAATGGTATTGCTGCCTATCAACCGATTGCGAGAGCGCGAGAATTGGGTTTAAATGTAATTATTACCGATCACCACGATATCCCGCCGCAACTGCCGCCAGCAAATGCTATTCTTAATCCGAAATTAATTTCCGAATCTTCGCCTTATCGTGGCGTGGCGGGAGTTGGTGTTGCTTATATTTTAGCTATTTCCCTAGCGCAACGGATGGATAAAATGCAGGGTTTAGTAAATCCGATGTTGGAGCTTTTTACCTTGGGAACAATTGCTGATTTAGCTCCTTTAATTGGTGTTAATCGGCGTTGGGTTAAGCGAGGTTTGCGGTTGTTGCCGCACTCGCAATTAGCAGGAGTTCAGGCGTTGATTGAGGTGTCGGGACTGGCATCTGGAAATAAGGCAAATAACCAAAATCTCTCTGCTGAAGACTCAAAACCGCAAAGCGTTGCGAGTAAAACAAAGCAATCTAAAAATTCTCTTAAGCCGGAGGATATTGGCTTTCGCCTTGGCCCTCGGATTAATGCTATCGGTCGCATTTCTGACCCGCAAATTGTGATTGAATTATTAACAACTGACGATCTAGAATTGGCTTTAGAAAGGGCGAAGCAGTGCGAGGAAATTAATCAGCGGAGACAGGAATTATGTCAAGAAATTGAGGCGGAAGCGATCGCCTATTGCGAAGAAAATCAGATAGATTTACAGCAAGAACGAGTTTTAGTTGTTGTGCAACCAGGATGGCATCACGGCGTAATTGGTATAGTTGCCTCGCGATTAGTGGAACGCTACGGTGTACCCGTATTTATTGGCACTTATGAGGATGAAGAAGAGGAAGACGAGGAAAGTTTAGCACCGAATAAGTTATCTATTAATGGGGAAGATTTAAGCGATCGAATAGATAATTTATCTATTAAATCTGTTGCTAAAAAGATTCGGGGTTCGGCGCGAGGAATTCCTGAATTTCACGTATTTGAGGCTTTACAATTTTGCGATAGTTTGCTAGGAAAATATGGCGGACATAAAGCGGCTGGAGGTTTTTCTCTACCAGGGGCAAATCTAGAAGAATTTCGTACACAGTTAGGTATTTTTGCTCGTAAATCTCTAGAGTTACAACACCTCAAACCGCTAGTTTCTATTGATGCTCAAGCTAATTTTGCAGAAATTAATCTCGATCTTTACCGTCAAATTGATGCGCTTCAACCTTGCGGGATTGAAAATAAGGCTCCTGTATTTTGGACACCAAATGTGCGAATAATCGAACAAGCAACTGTTGGTAAAGAGAAAGCTCATATTAAAGTAACTTTCAGCCAAGATGTAAAGTCTATCCCAAATCTGAAGGCGATCGCATGGCGGTGGGGAGAATATTTTCCCCTCCCGCCGCGAGTGGATATTGCCTATCATTTGCGAGAAAATACATATAATGGCAATACCACAGTTGAGCTAGAGTTGGTGGGAGTGCGGCTACCTACAGATACCCCAAGTTTACCTCCATCGCCCCAGAAAAAAGCCCAAGATAAAGCCCAAGATAAAGCAGAGTTTTATTATGGCGATCGCGAATACACCTGTAGCCTATCCCAAGTTGAAAACGTCAAAGAATTAAGAATTAGGAATGCTCAAGGGCAAGTTTTAGCAGTTAAACAAGGCGAAAAAACAGGACTTCTGGGAAGAAGGCGAGAAGATGCGATCGCTGTTGATGTATCTCAACCCTTTTTCTACAATTTAATTAAGGCAGCTCTAAGTGCTTTAGAGTTTGCAAAAGAAAAAGTTAATTAAGAAGGAAGAAGGAAGAAGGAAGAAGGAAGAAGGAAGAAGGAAGAAGGAAGAAGGCAAAAAACTAACGCAGAAGGCAGGCAAAATGCTCCCCCGCTCCCTCGCTCCCTCGCTCCCCCGCTCCCCCGCTCCCCTTAAAGATCGCCGCCGCGAAATGCCAGTAAGACAATGACTAAAGGGCCAGAAAGCACGACTGCGGCGAGCGCAACTAGCTTAAAAATGCCTTCAAAGTTGATGCTGCTGAGATTGTTGACTAGATCGGTTAAAAAGTCCATTTTTCCTCTCGACTTTAGTTAATAACTTTCGATAGCTGAGTGTGTAAGAAAACACGCTTCTGATTTTACTTGGCGATCGCGCCTTTTTTTTAAGTAACTTTACAAAAATCAATAAAACGCAAAAAATACTCAAATTAAGGCTATATTTAGGGTGGGCATTGCCCACCTACGGATGTTGATCGGCAATTATAGACGATGGCTACTTGGCGTTGTGTAAAGAAGTGTGGTGCTTGTTGTTACCTTGACCCAACAGAGCGCCCAGATTTGGATGAGTATTTATCTCCAGAAGAATTGGAGCTATACCTAAGCCTAGTAGGAGAGGATGGATGGTGTATAAATTTTGACCGCGATACGCGGGAATGCGGCATTTATGCCGATCGCCCTCGCTTCTGTCGGGTACAACCTGACATTTTTCAAGATATGTACGGCGTTGAGGCTCAAGAGGTCAACGATTTTGCCATTGAGTGTTGCGTAGAGCACATTCAGGATATGTACGGCGATCGCTCTCTGGAAATGATCCGCTTCAACTCAGAAGTGGGTATTCTAGCTACTCCTGACATCTAGCCACAGAAATAGTTTTATTGCTGGGGGGTTGCAATTTATCTGCTATTCTGGAAAAATGAAAACAATCTGAAAATAAACAGCACTTAGCAAGATCGCCTGTGAAACTTTCTTCTTTCCCTCCCAGTTTGTCTGCTTCTCACTCAACTACACCCTCCGCTGTACTTCCACAAGTGAAAGAAGTAGAACAAGCATTCGATCCCGCTTTAGTTGAGTTCGCTACGACTGAGCAGCACCACCAGCAAAAGGAACAGAAATCAAAGGCATGGGGAGTTTTTGCCTCGACTTTCGTGACTATATTTTTAGCGGAAATCGGAGATAAAACCCAGCTAACAACTATGCTAATGGCTGCTCAATCTCACTCCCCTTGGATTGTGTTTGCGGGCGCTGGTTTTGCACTGGTGATCACCAGTTTGCTTGGTGTTTTACTGGGACAATGGCTAGGGACTCGGATCGATCCTAAAACCTTAGAAAAATCGGCGGGTGTGACTTTGCTGCTGATTTCTGTGATGCTTCTGTGGGAAGTGCTTCGCTAACTTTTTACTAATAATTAAGAATAAATTATACCATGAACTGGCAACTTTTAGGGTTAAGTTTTATTACAGTGTTTCTGTCAGAATTGGGAGATAAGAGTCAATTAGCTGCGATCGCCCTTGGTAGCAGTTCCAAATCTCCCCGCGCCGTCTTTTTCGGCACAGCTACGGCGCTGTTATTAGCTACCTTAATAGGGGTGGTAGTTGGGGGTGGGGCGGCAGAGGTATTACCTACTCGTTGGCTAAAAGCGATCGCTGCGATCGGATTTGCCATTATGGGTTTACGCCTGCTTTTACCTCGCCCAGATGTGGCTGAAGACTCAGAATAAAGGTACGTAGTTGCGCTTCAGCGCTCTTATTTCCTCAGACTCAGAATGAAGGTACGTAGTTGCGCTTCAGCGCTCTTATTTCCTCTTTAAGAGCGCTGAAGCGCAACTACGTACCTAAATGCAGTAGTTATTTAATTTTCGTTCCTTAATTTAGGCAATTATCAAGTATTATCAATTTAAGCATGATGCCGATAGCACCAGCCGAGTAGCATAGCACCAACGGCGAGCTTAACTGCTTCCAACCCGAAATAACTTTGGTGTAGCAGATTCATTTCCGAAGGAACCTCTACAACAGGTTCAAACAAATTGAGATGGGCTCCTAAAGCAGTCATCTGAGGAGTCAAAGCGTAAGTATCGAGCAATGCGATCGCCAGAAGAACAAAAGATAATAAAATTGCAGTGCGACTCCCTTTACCGAAGTCAGTTGGCGAATTGCTCAAAACCATAATACCCGTCAACCCCAAAGCTGCACAGAGCAACTCAACGCGGTTAAATGCCGAAAACATGACATTCCCTGCTGTCGCAAACCCAGAAGAATTCATCATGCCAGAAACAAACAGACTCGGCATAATTACCAAATCCAAAATTAAGCTGCCGCTGAGCCAAAAAGCTAATGTAAAAATAACAATTGTTTGCCAGCGCGGTTTACTTAATTCAACTCTTGAATAAATAGCTGTCATCGCAGTGAGCCTCCAAGCCTCTTTTTCCACCTTATAGCTTAACTAAAATCTTTCTTAGAAAACATGAAGTATTTTTACAATAAGTGCTAAGTTTTGTGCATAGCAATCCCAGAATTATTTTGATAGGACTTACGAAAAATCACAGTAACGC